>JAUYOQ010000122.1 GCA_030697975.1 Nitrosopumilaceae archaeon
GTCAACATAAAAGTTACTACTGAATCAGGAACATGTGTAATTGGACCAGATACAAACTGTCTTGTTTCTGAATCAACACGCGCACCAGGAACAATTTACAAAATAGTTGAAGTTGATGGTGTTAGCTATAAGGTAAGATACAGCGGACCTGATGCAAGACTAGAAAAGTTTACAATAATCCCTGAATCAGCTAATGCCAAAATACCTGACTCTTCATGGAATGTAGAAATTTTGAAAAGCGATGAGCCTTCAAGATTCTACTATAAGGTTGCCTACCTTCCAGCAGCATAAGATAAAATAAAGAAAAATTAATTTTCTTTTTAATGCAAATTCAAGTTTTGATGTTTAAGCAAGACGATCCAAAAAAATGTACGGCCGCAAAGCTTGTAAAATTTGGAATGGCAAGGCCAATTAAAAAAACAACGCAAAACACTCTGATCCTAGACCCGTTTGCAAAACAAACACTGCTTTTCTCCGATAAATCTTTTTTTGATTCTATCACGGGCATTGATTGCTCATGGGAAAAAGCAGAACAGGCCTTTACCAAAAATTTAGTTGGACTAAAACTTAAACTTCCACCACTGCTTGCAGGAAATCTAGTCAATTACTCAAAGCTAAACAAACTCACAACAGTTGAGGCAATAGCAGCGGCTTTGTTTATTTTAGGATATGCAGAGCTTGCACACAAGCTACTTGACAAATTCAAGTGGGGCCATACATTTTATGATCTAAACCAAAACTTGCTTTTGGATTATTCTCAGGCAAAATCAGAAGATGACATTCAATCAATTCTACAGGATTATAGAATACGATAATTAGTAATACACAAATTTACCCGCATCGCATACAATCTAGTGCGAGCCAGTGAACGATACGCTGATTCGTCAGAGGAAACTTCTCCCCCCTTGCAGGCAATGTGGTCTGGTGACAGATTGTCAGAGATGACAGGCAACGGAATAGAAACAAATCCTATCTGGAGTGTACTGTGATGGCAAAACCTGAGATTTCCAGAAACGGAATGAAAAATCTGTCCCACATGGAGCAAGGCCAAACAGAACTATAGGTGCCTGCACCTGGTTCAGGTAGGCTGCAAAGCGAAATATCGTTAAAACAGAAGGAGAGTTACTACTGGCACGCACTAACTTGATGGTTTCCAGTCTTTTGGCATGGCGCCACCCTTGTTGCCACCACTTTGTGGCTTTTCTTCTTCATACACGCTTCGATGTCTTTCATACTCTGCATCACTGATTAGCTGAGCCTCGCCTCGGTTTGTCTGGTAACCTCCAGCTGCACTGCTAGTTTCATATCCTCGTAACTGTGAAGGATCAATTCCCTGTTGGCCCTTGCCTTCCTCTTTCTTTAACTGTCTGCTGCTAAACAATAAGATTGCAATTGCACCAATGCCTGCCATTGCCGCCATTCCATAAATTATTGAAACCGGAAATCCGCCAGTAGATGTTGTTGCATATCCTTGTGGTGCCTGTGGACTGACACCAAGAACCTCTACTCCTTCAAGCTTGTCAACTGCTGCAAATCCAATCACCTTAAGATTTGCATTGTCTGCTGACTGGACTGTTCTTACTACGTATGGTGCATCTGCAGTAAACTGTGCTTCTTCTACTCGCTCAACTTGTCTTCCCTCTCTTAGGCTGCTTTCTCCCATTGTAAATGTAGAAACTACAAATCCACTAATTGACTCATCTAGCCCATATGTACTTGCATCAACGTTGATTCCTGTTGGGTCAAACAAAAAGTGCCAATTAGCAATCGGTTGCTCTCCGATAAACGAAGCATCAATGATGCTTTTTGAAAGAAGCGTCTCTGCTTCTGTTCCTGCAATCACTGAATAAGTATCAGGTAAGATAGACTTGATAAAAGATATTGGCATATTGATTTCAACATCGCCATACTGAAGTGTGTTTAAAACAAAAGGACCACTAACTGCCAGTCCTCGCCAGCTTACATCAACTAGGGCAGGACTATTTTCAGAGTATTGCCTAATAACATAATCATTGATTGTCGGCTTTAGTATGACCTTGTAATCAATTGATGTGTTTAGTCCTCTTCCTGTCAGATGAGCTGAATATTCTACAATAAGATCAGTAATGTGGGTATTGCTACCCTTGCTTGCAATATTTTGGTTCAGCTGGTCTCGTAGCTTTGCAACACCTGGATCTGTTGCATCAGCAGTAAAAACAACAGAAAATTCTTTTCCGCGTAGCTGATCGGCAATTTTTCCACCATCATTATATTCAATAAATACTGTTTTTTGGTATTTCATCTCGCCAGTTGCAAAGTCTGCTTCTGGGTTCATTCTAATTTCAAGCTGGGCTGCTAGTGCAGGAGAAATTGTTCCAACTACAAGAATCGCAGATAGAAGAACAGTAAAAATGATGGCCCTGCTCATCACGAAAACTTTCGTCTCTGAGGCGGTAATAAATCTATCCATAAATATGCAATTTTTTTGAAAAATTTGCTAAATTTGAAAAAGTAATATGGAACAACCATGGTTGTCAATTGGAGTTTTAAGAGCTGAAAAAAATATGATAGCGGTATTATCTGGGGGCACTGGTTCTGTCAAACTTATCCGCGGTCTTGCATCGCAAACGCATGACATTAAAGTAATTTCAAATGTTGGCGACAACTATTGGCTATATGGTCTGTATGTATGTCCTGACATTGACACAATAATCTACGGCCTTGCTGATTTGCTTGACTATGACAAGGGCTGGGGAATAAACAAGGACACATTTGGATTTCTAAGACAGATGGAAGTCTTTGGCGAAGAGACTTGGTTTAGAATTGGAGACAGGGATGCTGCAACGCACCTGATTAGAACAAACATGCTAAAAAACGGAAAAAATCTAACAGAAATTACAAAGTGGATGTGTGAAAAGTTTGCAGTCGAGATAAGAGTAATACCTGTCACTGACAACACTATTGAAACAAGAATTACTACAAACAAGGGCGAGCTGCACCTGCAAGAATACTGGGTAAAACATCGTGGAAAAGACGATGTAGAAGGAATACAATATATCGGTGCAGACAAGGCACGGCCAAACCCTGAGGCAATTGGCGCAATTCAGGACTCTGATGTTGTAGTAATAGCTCCTGGCAACCCTCTAACCAGCATTGGGCCAATGCTGTCAATTAAGGGAGTACGAAAAGAATTATCAAAAGCAAAAAAGAAAGTCGTTGCCGTTTCACCAATTATTGGCACCAAGGCAATAAGCGGTCCTGCTGCAAAATATCTAGAGGCTGCAGGAATTGAAGTATCGCCTTATGGCCTTGCAAAGATGTACTCTGATGTCTGCTCTAATATTGTAATTGATACAAAGGACAAAATTCTATCAAAGAAAATTGAAAGCCTGGGCATGAACGTTTATGATACAAAAATAAAGATGTCAGGAAAACTAGACGAGGACGCCTTGGGATCATTTATTTTAAAACAAGTCCGCGTATAGCTTGAAAATAGCTGCAATAATTCCTGTAAAGACCTTTTCAAAGGCAAAGACTCGGCTGTCACTACCACAAAGAGCAAAAGACGAGCTATGCAAGCTGATGTTTGAGGAGGTTCTAAAGACTATAGTTGATTCTGATATTGATACTATAGTTGTAGTAACAAAGGACAAGGACGCTATAGATATTGGAAAATCATATGATGTGATTCAGATTGCCGATGATAATGAAACTGGCGTAAATAATGCAGTATCACTTGCAGACAAGTACTTGGAGAAAAACGGGTTTGATATGTCAATTGTATTTCCGCAGGACATACCGTTTATGCAAAGAGACGATATTGATAATTTGTTCAAGTTTTCATCTCAAAATTCTG
>JAUYOQ010000290.1 GCA_030697975.1 Nitrosopumilaceae archaeon
TGCAAATTCCGATGCCTGAAAATCAAAAAATTGTCAGATCAATAGATTCGCCAATACACAATGTTGGTACTGCAGTAATTTTACATGGCTCTCTTGCCCCAGATGGCGCTGTAGTAAAGATTACTGGCGTAAAGATGTCAAAATTCACTGGAAAAGCCAAAGTGTTTGATAGAGAAGAATATGCATTTGACGCTGTCGCAAAAGGCGAAATTGATGAAGGCGATGTTGTTGTAATTCGTTACGAAGGACCAAAGGGTGGTCCTGGTATGCGTGAAATGTTAGCTGTGACTGCAGCACTTGTAGGACAAGGATTAGGAGACAAGGTTGCACTGGTTACAGATGGACGATTTTCTGGCGCAACAAGAGGTTTAATGATTGGACATGTTGCTCCTGAGGCCTTTGTTGGTGGAAATATTGCACTTGTAAAAAATAATGACGAGATAAGAATTGATATAGAAAAAAACACTGTTGATTTAATGGTATTAGATGGAGAACTTGCCAGTCGTAGAAAACAATGGACTCAGCCAAAACCAAACTATACTAGTGGAGCCTTGGCAAAATATGCATCACTGGTAGGATCTGCAGCACAAGGTGCCATTACAAAACCTGTCTAGTCACTAATTTTTGGACACAATAACTGATCTAGGATAATGAGAGTCACAAAAAAATAACGTTCCAGAACGAGTGGTTTTCGCAGTTAAGCTAAAACCACCCTCAAGTCCCTTTCCACACACATTACAGTTTGTTTGCAAAGCCGTTGTTTTCAATTGTGGCTTTTTAGTGCCAAAATTCAGCTCATTATGAAGAAGTCGTTGTCTTTTTCTCACTGTAAGCTGTTGGCGCATGATTATAGATCGTCACATTGCTTATAAAGGTACCGTATCTTACCGTAATTTATAGTCAATATTTGTGCGTAAAGTGTCTTTTTAGCCCTAGTTTCAAAATTTTAAATATGGTTCAGAATTCCTGTTCTGGCATGGGTGGCCCCATTTGGACTATCAAATCCTAAAGTAATACCCCTAGAGGTAACTGGCACCCAATTTGAGATATATAACAAAATTTCTCGAAATTACTCGCATTCATTTCTCTTTGAATCATTAACTGGACCAGAAGAACTTGCAGAGACCTCGCTCATTGGATTTGATCCATCCATTGTCATAAAGGGTTATCATGATAAAGTCACAATTGAATCAAAAGATGGCAAAATAGAAACAATTCAAACCGATGATCCATTAAAAGTTCTAAAGCAAAAGATGGGAAAAATTTCAGAACAGTCTTACCGCTATCTTGGCGGTGCCGTTGGAGTAATAAATTATGATGCAATAAGATTATGGGAAAAAATTCCCCAGTCTCATAGAGTTGATGAGCCATTAATGGAGTTTGGAATATACACTGACGGTATCTTGTATGATAACAAAGAAAAAAAATCGCTCTACTTTTATTATGATAAAAACAGAGTTGATGAAATCAAGATTTCAGATACAGCATTTGAACAATTTAAAATCTCAGACATTAAGGTAAATCTAGATGATAAGAGTTTTACAAATATAGTCAACAAGACAAAAAAATACATCTACGATGGCGATATATTCCAAGGAGTATTATCAAGACGATTTAGCTTTGAAGCATCAGGTGATCATCTCAAAGTTTACAAGATGTTACGAGCCCTAAACCCATCGCCTTACCTTTATCACATGAAAATGAAAAATAGAATAATTATTGGTTCAAGTCCTGAGATGCTAATAAGAGTTACAGGAAATATTGTAGAAACATTTCCAATTGCAGGTACGAGAAAAATAACAGATGATGAATCAAAAAATGAACAGCTAAAACAAGAACTACTTCATGATGAAAAAGAAATTGCCGAACATACAATGCTTGTAGATCTTGGGAGAAATGATATTGGTCGTGTCTGCAAATTTGGCTCTGTGCATGTAAATGAGTTAATGGAAATCAAGCAATTTAGCCATGTACAACACATGGTAACTCATGTTGTAGGAGAATTAGATGAAAAATTTGACATGTTCGACGCATTTAAGGCAGTTTTTCCAGCAGG
>JAUYOQ010000315.1 GCA_030697975.1 Nitrosopumilaceae archaeon
TCTATTTTTCTGACCTCTTTTCTATCAACTGATACAATTATGTCTCCGCCTATCTGGTAGCTTACACCATCTACTTCAACGGTTTCATTAGAACCATGAAGACCAGCTTTGTCTGCTGGACTGTCTTCTACTACAGTAATTATTAGAAATCCTTTTGCTTCCTCTAAACCAAGAATGCTAGCAAGATCAGGATCAATGTCTTTTCCTGCAATTCCCATCCATGGGTGATGATAGGTTCCTTCGGTAATTAATTGTGGAACAATTTTTGAAATCGTTCTTGCTGGAACTGCAAAACCAACACCTGAAAACTCTCCCGTTGCTGATTGAATTGCTGTGTTTATCCCAATAACCTCGCCTTTCATATTCAATAGCGGTCCCCCTGAGTTTCCAGGATTTATTGCTGCATCGGTTTGTATGACATCTGGAATTGAAAAGCCAGAATCTTGAGAAGGCAATATTCTTCCAAGCTGACTTACTATGCCCGCAGTCATAGAACCCGAAAGACCAAACGGATTGCCAATTGCAGCTACTGCTTCCCCAACCTTGAGACTGGAAGAATCTCCAATAGATAATGGATGCATTAAAGAAGGATCTACTTCAACCTTGATTACGGCTATATCAGTAAACAGATCTATTCCAACTACCTGTGCCTTATATGAACTGCCATCAAGAAATGTTACAGTTATTTTTTGAGAATCCTGAACTACATGTGCATTGGTAATTAGATTGCCTTTTGCATCATAAACAAAACCTGAACCGACTCCACTTCTACCAGAGCCTTCTGCTCTATCCACAGTTACTCTTACAACTCCTGACTCTGCTTGTTCAAATAACTGTGTTAAGGTTAAATCATTTTTTGTAGCAATTGGCGTGACCTGCCCAACTGTACTTGCGCTATGGCCATTTGTAACAACTAGTTCTGGCTGTAAATTTTTTGCTGGACCTAATAGTACAAAAGCAAATACGATTAAGACTACAGCAGCGCCAAGCGCACTGCCTGCTATAAGCGATGATTTATCCAATTTGAGTACAGTTTATGGCGTTTATCTATAATTCTTACTAACCAATCATATTTTATAGTATAACCACTTGGTTTTTGCTTCATGTCAAGTGATAATGTGTTTGACATTCGTGTCTGACATTGTCTTGACAAGAATTGATAAAATATATGATGATGGGCTTTGTCAAAATGCCATTAATGTCTTTTTAAAAATTGCATTGTCAAGTGCAAAATCATTCGTGGCATGACAAAAAAAGACACGATTGTCATGTGTGTCTTTCTTGATCAAAGACATGTCTTTTTTGACAAGAGCTAGATATTAGACACTAAATGTCACTAAAAGTACTATCAAAAAAGATGTGGAAGCCACTGAGAGGCTCAGAACTCCCAGCACTTGAGGCCAAGTGTCTTCATTTGGCCTCAAGTAATCTTTGTTATTGAATAAGGAACTAACCTTTATTGCATAACCACCTGGTTTTTGGATCTCTAGGA
>JAUYOQ010000316.1 GCA_030697975.1 Nitrosopumilaceae archaeon
CAACATAGCAATATGTTTTTGAAGTTCCAGGCATTACTGCTGCAAAGGTTGGTACTGCAGTCATTTGTTATGAATGGATATCGTTTCCGTGGGGAGTTTGTTCTCCTTCTGCTTCGGTGAGTGTCATCATTACGACATCACCCTGAGTTACTCTCAGTGTTGGTCCTGGTACTTGGCCACTAAATGTCATAGCGTGGTAAGTTGTACCACCCATGATAGGTAGCTCGGTACTTTCGCCAGTAACATTGAGCTCAACAACATTTCTTCCACTTTCGATATTTGCGCAATCAACTGCTGCAAATGCCTTAGGCATTACAAGTTCAAGTCCACCCATATCTCGGATAGCTTGCAACACATCTACATCCATCTTGGATGCATCAAGTGTTGTTCCTGCGAGTTGGGTTTGTGTGTATGTGCTTCCGAATAGCGTTGCACTAAGTGCTGCAACTGCAGCAATAGTGAAAATCATACTATAACGCTTATTCATTGCGATCGATCCAAAACTCTTGATATATAATAATTGCTTTTTGGATAAGAAACCATATTCAAAACTTGTGTGAAAAAAGAATGAATAGTAGCACTTCTAACCTGATTTTGATTTGAAGTATAGAGTTGACAAGGATTCTTTAGGAAATGTAAAGATTCCTGCTACTGCTTACTATGGGCCATTTACAGCAAGAGCTCAAAAACAATATCATGTTACTGGAAGACCAGCTCATGTAAATTTGATAACAGCGTTTGTTATGATAAAAAGATCAGCAGCTGTTGCAAATATCAAAACACGTGCAATTGACAAAAAACTTGGAACCACAATTATTTCAGCATGCGATAAAATTCTCTCAGGAAAATTTCATGATCAGTTTGTAGTTGATGCAATAAACTCAGGAGCGGGCACTGCCTTTAACATGAATGCTAATGAAGTCATTGCAAATGTAGCACTAGAAATTTTGCATAAAAGGAAAGGACAGTACGAGTTCTTACATCCAAATGATCATGTTAACATGTCACAGTCAAGTAATGACACGTTTCCAACTGCAATGCATGTTGCTATTTTGTTTAATCTTAAAGATACAATTACAGCAATTGATAGTCTTATAAAATCATTAGATAAAAAAGCAAAACAATTTGCAACGTTTAAGAAAATTGGAAGAACTCATCTTATGGATGCATTGCCAGTGATGTTAGGTAGCGAGTTTGCAGCATATGCAACATCAATTACTAAAGCAAAAAACGCAATTTTACTTGCACAAAAAGAATTAGAGTTTATTGCACTAGGCGGAACTGCAGTTGGAACTGGCGCAAACACCCCACGAGGATACAGAAATATTGCAATATCAGAGCTTGCAAAAATCTCAAAACTGCCACTAAAACCAGAAAAGGATATGCAACATGCTTTGCAAAGCAAGTTTGCCGTTGCAAATCTTTCATCTACCTTGAGAAATCTTGCACTTGAGCTAAACAAGATTGCAAATGATATCAGACTAATGGCTTCAGGACCAATTGCCGGCCTGTCAGAGATCGAAATTCCTGTAGTACATGCTGGGTCCTCTATAATGCCTGGTAAAGTAAACCCCTCACTTGCCGAATGCATGAACATGATATGCTTTAACATAATAGGAAATGATACTGCCGTAGCACATGCAGCCCAAGCAGGCCAGTTTGAGCTAAATGTAATGCTCCCTGGAATGCTAAAATGTATTCTAGAGTCAACCGATATGCTCAAAAACTTTGTTCCGATATTTTCTGCAAATCTAATTGATGGTCTAGGTGCAAACAAAAAGAAGCTTCAACAAAATATTGAAAATAGCCCAGTCATTGTAACCTTGCTTTCACCAAAAATTGGATACC
>JAUYOQ010000322.1 GCA_030697975.1 Nitrosopumilaceae archaeon
CATTGTGACCGGACCGTCTTTAAAAAATGACTTTACAAAAAACATACGAAATTTGGGATTTGTAGAGAATTTACATGAGATAATTTATGCAGCAGACGTTGTAATTTCTCTTGCTGGAAAATCTACAATCGATGAATCAAAGGCATATGGAACACCAGGAATTTTCATACCAATAAATCGTCAATTAGAACAAGAGGACAAAGCAAAGCAAGAAGGATTTTCTTTTGAAGACATCAATAGATTAGAATCACTAATTGCTGAAAAATTAACTACAAAAAGAAATCCTCTTAGTTGCAATGGTGCAATGAAAGCAGCCAATATAATACGTAGATTCATGACCGAACATAACGATAAACCCAATAATTAATAGTAGAATGTAATTTTTTATCGTTTGTTGGACAGGCTAGTTATCGCAAAATTTGGTGGAAGTGCAATTGGAGTAGACGGTATCTCAATTCCAATTATTCTTCAAAGAATTAATGAATTAAAGAGATCGTCGAAAGTAATTGCAATTTTTTCTGCGCCCTTAACTATACATGGAGGCGAAAAAAGATCATTAACTGACATTGCACTTGAATTAGGAAAAAAAGCTGAAAAAGGACAAACTGTAGGCGTTGATGAAATTAAACGAGCGTATGAAAAAATACTTGAGTTAGTAGGTGATAATTACCAAGTTGAATGCCAAAATACCATTAATACATTTTTAGAAAAATCAAAAGCTGCTCTAGACGTTGCAAAACAAAAGGGAGAATTTACTGACGAAGTACGTTCTAAGACACTTGCATTTACAGGTGAAATTCTGATATCAAAAGTAATGGATTACATTATGAAAAGTCAGGGAATAAAATCTGCATTTGTAGATTTTGATATTTGGCCGATAATAACTGATCACAATATAGAATCGACCAACTTTCTTGCCTCAGAATCATTTGAAAGATTAGAACCTTTAGAAAAACTCCTCAAAGAAAATGATGTGATTTCAATTGGAGGCTTTATTGGCAAAACAAAAGACGGAATTATGACTACTTATGAAAGAGGTGGTTCGGATAGAACTGCAGCTGATATTGGAATTCTATTTCATAAAAAATATGAAACCACTATAGACTTTGAAAAAGATAGTTCTGTGGTTTCTGCCGATCCGAAAATTGTAACTGAGAACCTTGATGAAATCAAACAGATTTCCTATAATGAAGCAAGGCTTGCGGGAATGTTTGGCATGAAGATCCTTGATCCTATTGCGATCAAGGAGATTTTGGAACACGGTGTTGATATGTCCATCATAATTACCGATATGAAAAATCCTAGAAAAACTACAATAATCAAAAGGAGACCTGATGAGAAAAATGGACGTCCATTAAAAATAGTCACTGGAAAAAAGAATTGTGCAATTTTAAGAATTGAAAATGTCGCTGCACAGAGGTTACTAGAATCACTTGAAAATGATAAACGTTACAGCGAATTTATAATATTATCACCTTTTACAAAGGATGGAATAGAGTTTGCAAGAGTCTTATTTCTAGATGCGGATTATGTGAAACGAAATGAGAAATACATACTTGGATTTGATTCTCTTGCCACTATTGCCTATAATAGAGGCGTCATTACTTTGATTGGCGATGAGATGTGGAAGGTGCAACAAGTTGCATCAAAGACAAGTTCGAAAATTGGTGAAGCTGGTCTAAACATATTGAATATGGACGCACAGGAAGAAACCTCAAGAATAATTATTGTTATTGAAGATGCAGGTAATAATATAGAACGAGCCATAAAGACAGTTCATGCTGAAAGAGAAATCATTAACAAATCAAAAGTTTAAAAAATCAACATCGTTGGCTCTACAGGACCTTACCTGTAGTGCCAA
>JAUYOQ010000326.1 GCA_030697975.1 Nitrosopumilaceae archaeon
TGTTTCGATTGAATTTCCTGAGATTAATAGTAAATTCAAGCAAAAGGATGCAATGGCAATAGTTGACTCTGTCAAGGCATCTTCTGATATTTACTGTCCTATGGATGGAACTATCATTGAGGTCAATGAAAAGCTCGAAGAACATCCTGAGCTCATAAACAAGTCTCCATATGATGAAGGATGGATACTAAAGCTCAAAGTTTCAAATATTGCTCAGTTTGAAAATCTAATGACACAACAACAGTACGAGAAATTTGTTGGAGAAAACAAAGGTTAGAACCTAATGAACTACATTCCACATACAAAAGAAGACGTCACTCAAATGTTAAAGGAAATTGGAGCATCATCAATTGATGAATTAATTGGCGATTTCAAACCTCATATTACTAGTCCGTTAAAACTTCCAGAACCTATGAATGAGATGCAGCTTGTTTCCTATTTTTCTGATTTAGCTGAGAAAAACAAGATTTTCAAATACTTTGTTGGTGGTGGGGCCTACGATCATTATTCTCCTGCAGTGGTAGACCATTTGATAAAAAGAGGCGAGTTTATGACAGCATACACACCATACCAGCCAGAAGCAAGTCAGGGAATGCTTCAGGCAATGTACGAATTTCAATCATTTATCTGCCTTTTAACTGGAATGGATGTTTCAAATGCATCGATATACGATGGAGCCTCTGCCTTGGCCGAGGCTGTTTTGCTTTCTTCTTCGTATACCAAGAAGAGGCAGGTCTTTGTCGATGATGGCCTGAATCCCAACTGCTATGAGGTTCTAAAGACATACTGCAACGGCTCTGATTTAGAATTTACAAGCAAAATAGATGAAAACACTTGTTGTGTAATTTCGCAGAATCCTGACTTTTATGGAAACATAAAAGAGCTGAAACCATTAGTTGAAAAGGCACATCACAACAAGGCACTGTTTATCACATACGTAAATGAGCCAACATCTTTGGCACTCTTAAAACCACCCGGAGAATACGGTTCTGACATTGTTGTAGGCGAAGGTCAATCATTTGGAATTCCATTAAGTTTTGGTGGACCATATCTTGGATTTCTTGCCGTCAAAAAATTTCTGCTAAAAAAAATTCCTGGTAGAATAGTTGGAATGACAGAAGACAAAAACGGTAACAAAGGATTTGTCTTAACTCTTCAAGCTCGAGAGCAATACATCAGAAGGGAAAGAGCAACAAGCAACATAACAACGAATCAGGCGCTGCTTGCACTTGCTGCAACCATTTACTTGGCAACAGTCGGAAGAAAAGGACTAGTTGATGTGGCAAAAAATTCCTACTATAAGGCACATTTGCTTTCAGAAAAACTGAAAAAAGCTGGCTTTAAGGTTTTAAATGAAAAATATTTTTACAACGAGTTTTGCGTAAAAACTCCAAGATCAGCAAGTGAAATTTTCTCACAGCTTCTTGAACAAAAGATTATTGGTGGATTAGTAGTTGATGATGAGAGAATGATCATATGCTGCACAGAAAAAAATTCTACAGTAGATATTGATTCTTATCTGGAGGCATTAAAATGAAACTCATCTTTGAATATGATCAACAACCAACAGAGCACGTAGAGCAGATACAAGCACAACTTGATTTGCCAAAGGAACTGATACGAGACAATATTCCCATCCCAAACGTAAATGAGATAGATATTGTACGACATTATACCAAATTATCAAAGAAAAATTTTGGAATCGATAACAACCTATATCCTTTGGGCTCCTGTACAATGAAATACAATCCAAAGGTAAGTGAAGAGATAGCAAGACTCAAAGGATTTGCTTCAATTCATCCACACTCTCCCGCCAAGTGTTCTCAAGGCTCGCTAGAGGTAATCTGGGAATTACAAGAGGCATTAAAGGAAATTACAGGCATGGATGATGTCTCAATTCAACCTGCTGCTGGATCTCAGTGTGAACTTTTGGGGATTATGATAGCAAAAAGACATTTTGAGAATAAAAATGAAAAAAGGACCAAGGTCATCATTCCGGATTCGGCTCATGGCACAAATCCGGCAAGCGTTGCTATGTGCAAATTAGAGACAATCACAGTCAGTTCAGATTCTAGGGGAAACATGGACTTTAACGAAGTAAAAAAGCAGATTGGTCCTGACGTTGCCCTTGTCATGGTAACAAATCCAAATACACTTGGTCTTTACGAAGAAAATCTCTTGGAGATAAAGGACTTGGCACACAAAAATGGAACATTGATGTACTGTGATGGTGCAAACATGAATGCACTTCTTGGGATAAGCAGACCAAAAGAACAAGGATTTGACATGATACATCTTAATTTGCACAAAACCTTTGCAACTCCCCACGGTGGGGGCGGTCCTGGAGCTGGTGCACTTGCAGTAAGATCATTTTTGTCAGATTATCTGCCAGTACCACGAATAACAAAAGAAAGTAGTGGGTTTAATCTAGATTACAAAAAAGAAAAGTCAGTAGGCAAGGTTCACTCGTTTTACGGAAATTTTGGAATTTTGGTTCGTGCACTTTGCTACATAAGGATATATGGAAATCAAATAAGGAGTGTTTCAGAAAATGCCGTACTAAATGCTAACTATCTTTTTGCAAAAATTCGTGATCATTATCATGTTCCATACGACCGAAGATGCGCACATGAATTTGTCGTATCTGCAAAAAACATTCCAAATGGTGGGACAATTGACATTGCAAAAAGAATTTTAGATTACGGTTTTCATCCACCTACGATATACTTTCCTTTAATAGTTGACGAGGCACTTATGATAGAGCCAACTGAAACTGAAAGCAAGGAGACATTGGACAAGTATGCAGAGGTTCTTGTAAAAATAGCATCTGAGCTAAGAGAAAAACCTGAAATTGTAAAAGAGGCCCCACACACTGATCCAGGCAGACTTGATGAGGTCAAGGCGGCAAGACAACTAAACTTGAGATGGTTTCCTCAATAAATAATCAGAACAACGCAAATTCTGCATCTGTCAAGAGGTATTTTAAATTCGAAAAGATGCTATGTGTTGATTTGGTTTTTGACAAAACTACAAACACAATACAATCAATCAAAATTACTGGAGACTTTTTTTTGCATCCTGAAGAAAAAATTGATTTAATCGAGTCAGAACTTGTGGGAACAAAACTTGAAAAAAATCAGGTAAAGAAAAAGCTTGAATCACTCCTATCAGGGTGCGAGTTTTATGGGTTTAGCATAGATTCGCTATCAGATGCAATAATCAAATGCAAGGAGGCAAATTCCCATTAAATTCAACGAAGTCAAGATTTTGGAAACTAACAACAACAGCGGCCCAATGAATATGGCAATTGATGAATATCTTATGACTCATGTGACAGATACGCCAATTTTTAGGATTTATGGATGGTCAAGTCCATGTGTCTCAATAGGATATTTTCAAAGCATCGAAGACATTGATTTTCAAAAATGCAGAAATGAGGCAATCGACGTTGTAAGAAGGATAACTGGCGGGGGTTCGGTTTTTCATGAAAAAGAGCTGACGTATTCCTTTGTTTCAAGAAAATATCCTGCAAAAATAATAGACTCGTATCAAGAGATTTGCCAGATTATAATCTCTGGTCTTAACACACTTGGCATCAATGCCAAGTTTTCTCCCTTAAACGACATAACAGTAGATGGAAAAAAAGTTGGAGGAAATGCACAAACAAGAAAAAATGGGGTTCTCTTACAACATGGAACCATACTGCTTGAGGTGAACAAAGAAAAAATGTTTTCGTTACTAAAGGTTCCAGTAGAGAAAATCTCTGATAAAAAAATTCCTGATGCAAAATATCGAGTTTCTCAAGTCTCAAAAACTTTTGATCAAGTTACAAAATCCTTAAAAGATTCGTTAAAACT
>JAUYOQ010000329.1 GCA_030697975.1 Nitrosopumilaceae archaeon
TGTTTTTATGGATATTTTTTGGCCCGAATTTCGAAAAATTGATTTGATGCGAGCCATACGAACTTTTCAAAAACGAAAACGACGTCTTGGTAAATAGCTAAGGCATTGGTAAAAAATGATAAAAGAGCAATCTGCAGGTACAGTATTATTTATTGAAGAATCTAAGGAAAAACTTTTCTTACTTTTGCATTATCCTACAGGCCATTGGGATTTTGTAAAAGGCAAAATAGAAAATAATGAAAGTCCTGAACAAGCAGTGATTAGAGAAACAAAAGAAGAAACTGGAATCACAGACATTGAGTTTATCAAAGGTTTCAAAGAAAAAATCGAGTATAGTTTCAAGTTTAATGGAGATACAGTACAAAAAGAAGTTGTATTTTTTCTTGCAAAGACAAACACAAAGCAAGTAAAGATATCATACGAACATTTGGATTATGCGTGGCTTGATTTTAACAACGCATTAAACAAAATCACTTATAAAAATGCAAAAAATATTTTGATAAATGCAAAAAATTATTTGGAAAAGCTTTGCTGACTTAATTTCTTAGTTATATCTAAAGGATTTTTTGACGAAAGTATAGTTCTGCCAACAATTAAAAAGTCTGAACCTGATGAAATAACTTTATGAACTTCTCCGCCTTGAGTGCCTATACCTGGACTGTAAATGTCAAGTCTTTCTTTTACTTTATTTTTACAATATTGTATGATCTGAGGAAATGTTGCACCAACTATAATCCCATCTACTTTTTGAAGCAAGGCTAATTTCAAAAATAACTGATACAGTTTTGTTTTGCCAGTTACCTGTAGTTCGTAGGTGTGTTTTGCCTCAGGTGCACTCATATGACATAGAGTGATTATTCCTTTACTTTTTTTATGAGCTGAATCTGCAAGATTTTTTAAGCTTGTTTTTCCCATAATTGGATTTACGATTATTGCGTCAAATCCGCAGCTCCAAAGAAATTCAGATGTTATTTTATTTGTGTTTCCAATGTCGTTTAATTTTATGTCAGCTATAGTTACAAGTCCATGATCATGTGCAACGTCATTGATTTTTTTTATTTCTTTAACTCCTAGAGGTAGTAATACATGAAAGTTTAGCTTTAAACCGCAAAGGTAATTATGCAGTGCTTTAATGTTTTTGATAGTTTTTGATTCTATGTTTTTACTAGAACTGTAATCGTTTGCTAGTATTATACGACCTTTTTCTTCAGACAGATGTTTTATTCTAGCTCTGAAGCTGGTCATAACTGACCAATGGATGTGTCTCTTTTAATTTTATTATTTTGATGTAAGAATAGCCGTGCTCTATTGGATTTGCCACAAATGATGGTTGGCTTCCATTATGTGTAGCATACTTTAGAAATGGTTTTTGTGGGTTTTCGTCTAAAACTACATGGCAGAAATAGGAATCACCTTCTTCATTAAAATTCATGAATACCCCAAGCAGCCACTTTCCTTTGTATGGGAATGCAAATAATGGGAATGGGGACTCTTCAAAACCATAGCTTAGTTTGGCAAGGCTTGCAAGATCTTCTAGCTCAATTGGGTGATATTTTGACTCTCCATTGTTTGATTCTGCTTTAAGCGTATCAGGAAGTGTTTTGATTTTAACTATTGGTGAATAAAGGCATGCAGAATCCGAGGTAGAGTTTACAATTGATGATTCCTCATTTCCTGCTTTAAAGCCATAGCATAGGTAGTGTCCTGTATGCTCAGTTGGGGCATAATACACGATTGGTCTTTCTTTTAGCAAATCCATTTGAACCGATAGAACTTTTTTTCCTTCGTGTTCATGAAGAAATGAAACACGTGGAATTCTTTCTAAAGCACAAACCAAGCGTGAAAACTCTAATGGTGATGAAACTTGAATGTATTTGGGTCGCTTGTCCATCGATCCTTTGCAGATATTGCCAAATTAAAAGTTAGCCGAATTTGTATGACGGCGGTTAGCCTCGTTTGTCAACAATATCATTTATTGCAGGTCCTGTGCCTATGAGTGTGACAGGGACGCCTAACTTGTCTTCGATGTTTTTAATGAACGATTTTGCTTCGCCATCTAGGCTTTCATAAGATGTTTTGTGTGCGCACGAAGGGAACAAGACATCCAATTTAGTTATGGCTATTTGTGTAGCGCTGTTTAGCATAATGGCTTTTTTTGCTAGGCTAAAACTAAATTCGGCTGCGCGCCTTTGACGGCCTGTGACTGTTCCCCATTCAGACCATCCCTTTTTGGATATCATATCAGAGGCAAGCTCGTTTTCTAATGGTCCTGCTCCAACACGTGTTACGTATGACTTGAATACGACCATAACCTCATCTACCTTCTTTGGCCCCAATCCTATATCTGAGCAAATTCCAGATGCAGTAACATCCTTTGAGGTCACATATGGATAGGTTCCATGCCATAACGAAAGATACGTTCCTTGCGTTCCCTCAACTAGAACACCTTTGTTTTCATCCAAGGCTTGGTTGACTGCAGTTGGAACGTCTTCAAGATATGCAGACAGTGAATCGATATCTTTGGCAAGTTTTAGTGTTCTCATTGCTCTGTCTGCGTTTGCAGGACCAGTGCCTGACCCCGTGCTTCCAATAGTATCTTTTAGCATTGAATCTCGCTCTACATGAGTTTCTTCAATAATACCACATCTTTGATCAACAAAAGCCCTACCTGAAACTCCAAAATCCTCTATTTCCTTAAGTAGGATTGTTGGATTTATCACAACACCTGGTCCGATCATTACCTTTGAGCTTTTGTTTAGAAAACCACTTGGCAACATTCTAACTTTGTATACCTTGTCACCATCAGCTATTGTGTGACCTGCATTTGGTCCTGCACCTCCCCGTACTACAATTGAGGGATTGTCCTTTAATGCCAAATACGAAACTATCTTTCCTTTTCCTTCATCACCAAAAAAACCGCCGACAATAACAGTGGAGGGCACGTTTTTGAGCTTGAATTCGACGTATTTAATCTAAATTGTTACAATATTATTTTATTTCACAGTCTTTTGATGATCGATATTGTCTGAGCCAAACTATGCTGGAAACATAATCGTGAATTTAGCTAGTCTTCCTGACTTTCTTAGAACGCCCATCTTGAAAAAAAGGATGCTAGAATTTTTTTCGATGAATGAGCAGGAAAGAAAAGAGATAATCAATAACGCACTTGAGGCTGGGCCGACCATTCCATTTGCAAACTTTGCGAAATTATTCAAAACCTGGCTTGAGGTATTAACAACAATTTCAGAAGAGCAAAGGACAGTTCTTTTTTCAGGCTACATTAATGAAATCGTAAACTTTCCACAAAAACTAATCAATTTTAATCTAGATGGGATTCTTGAGATCTTTTTGTCACTTGATGTCTCAAAAAAAGAGATTCTTGCCAAGACAATAAAGAAAATAATTTCAAATCTTGATATAAAAACAATGGATAGATTGTTTTTGATAATCCCAGATAGTGCGAAAAGTCACATTGGGTTTTGAGTGTCTGGTTTTCGATTCTTTTCATCACTAAAATCTACAATATCTCCTTCTGGAGTTATAACGCCTACAAAAATTTTCTCGTGTTTTTTGAGAACCTTTCTGTGGTCAGGTAGTGACATGTCTAATCTCATTTCATTCATTACCATTACACTGTATTCTTTCCATTGAGACCAACAATTGTTACAGCATGGATATGTAGCTGCTTTTGGATCTAATTCTTCATTATCAGGAATTGAGCTTTTGCATTTAGTACAGATTCTGGCCATCAATCTTAGCTCATAAAAACTCCTTTTATTTTTTTTGAACCTAAATCAATAATAAATAACAATTACTAGATAATACGTGAAGATAAGGTGCCCAAAGTGCAAAGAAGTTGCAGAACTTGCACCTGACTATTCATCCGTAAAGTGTGGACATTGTAATCTAGACATGAGTTATGGGGAATATGTGAAATTTGTTTCCCAACATGATTCAAAATATTCAGACATACTTGGAGATTATACTGGCACTACTGAGGGTCAAACATCAGGTACTTTAGACGAATGGGATTAACCTATAAGATTTAATAATTTTAAAGACTAGTGCGCATAGTTGGTATTTCTTTTAGAAAACATCCTCAATTTGATAGGATTTGCAGTGGGACTGGTAATTGGAATAATGTCATATATTGGATTCAAAAACACTGGAAGCCCCACCTTATTTAGACTAGCAATTGCATTTTTTTCAATTAGCGTTGGATTTTTTGTAATATGGTCAGGTTACATGGTAGATGATTTTATTCTAAAGACTGGCCAAATACAAAGATGGATACAAACCTTAGGTATTGCGATTCAGACAGTTGGCTATTTCTTTATAGCATTTTCACATACAATAAAATCATTTTTTCCAAAATCTCGATACTTTAGATCTGTTGGCTATGTTCCGTTGTTTTTATTTTCTTTTATTTCAATTGAGCACATCATAAGATCGATTTCATTTATTTTGCTAGTATATGGTGCAATTGAGACAGTTGTTTCGTATATTGAAGGAAGGAAGAAGGGAGCTCTCTTTGTAGCATTTGGGCTTGCCTTGCTTGCACTAGGCGAGTTTCTTGCATGGTATTCGTTTGTTTTTCCAGAAACTATTTTGTATCCAGCATCAATCGTGGTCAAAATTGCAGGATTGCTTTTGCTGTTTGTACCGGTAAGCAAGGTACCGCTAACTAAAATAAAATTTGACAAATTTGAGGAATAGGTATTTTATGCGTGAGCCTAGGCATAAAGAAGACAAATTTCATTGTCAAATTCTTTTATCTTAATAGTATATTGAAAAATATCCTATAACTATCATATTCGAAAGTAGGATAAGATGAAAGTCGTGACACCCTATAGAACACACATGAAGATAGTTGGAGAGATACTCACAACCGCAAGAGATGATGCACCTGATGAAAGTGGTGCTAGTGTCACTTACCTGATTAGAAAAGCAAACATATCTCATGTAAGAATTTCAAAGATACTTGGCACACTTGTATCGCAAGGACTGTTAGAACAGGTTGATTCTAAAAGTGCCTGCAAATACAAAATTAGCCAGCCTGGAAGAGAATTTCTTGTTGCGTATCAAACATTTAGTAGATTTGCAGACAATTTTGGTCTGACTATTTAATCATCGAGATCATCATCAAAATCATCTTCAAAGCCGTTATCTTCAAAATCTGGTTCTGCAGACATGATTATTTAATGAAATTTTTGTTATAAAAATAATTGTTCTTACTCGCCTAGTATCTGTACTACAAGATTTCGTTCTCTACTTCTAGTATCAAGCTCTACAAAAACAATTTGTTGCCAAGTTCCAAGCAGTAATTGATTATCTTTGAATGGTATTGTTAATGATGGCCCTAATAACGATGCTTTAACATGTGAATGACCGTTTCCATCATGCCACATTTTTTCATGATCATACTCTATATCTTGGGGAGCTATTCTTGCAAGCATTTTTGGGAAATCTTTGACAAGTCCTGGCTCATATTCTACTGTAGTTATCGATGCAGTAGAGCCTGAAACAAACAATGTTACATTGCCATTTCTGATTTTTGATTCTTGTACAATTTCTGCAACTTGTGGAGTTATGTCTATTATGTCATTTTCTCCTTTTGATTTTATTGTAATTGTTTTTGTAGTTACAGCCATGATTTTTACCGTAATTTGATTATTATTCAAGATAGTAGCACATAAAGTACATGAAAGTTTCTTGTGACAAAAAAGGCGTAGAGATAGCAGTAAAATCTATCCGCAATGGAGGAGTAATAGTTTTTCCAACAGATACTGTTTATGGTCTTGGGTGTGATCCTTATAACCACGAAGCTGTCAAAAAAATTTACAAAATTAAAAAAAGAGAATCGTCTAAATTGTTCCCAATTCTTGCTTATTCAAAAAAGGAGCTTTCAGATATCGTGGTTTTTGATGAAAAATCAAATAAAATCGCAGAAAAATTTTGGCCTGGCCAGGTTACTTTGGTTTTAAAAATAAAAGATAAAAAAATCAAAAAATCCATGAATGCTCAAAGCAAAATCGCTGTACGAGTCCCAAACAATAGCTGTACATTAGCACTATTGAAAGAATGCAAGCTGCTTGTTGGAACAAGTGCAAACATCTCAGGCATGCGCTCATTTACAAATGCAGATGATTGTCTTGAAAACATATCAGGATATGACATCTTTGTTGATGGCGGAACAATAACTGGTTCAGGTGAATCAACCATTGTTGAAGTAGATGATGACAAATTAGCAATCCATAGGAAAGGAGCTGTCTCAAAAACGGAGATTATGAAACTATTTTGAATCTAATTGTAACATGTCCAAGAAATTTTGAAGAAGAGACAAAAAACGAGATAAAAAATATTCTAGATGAATTAGGTGATAAAACACCTGAAATCACAATCACAGATTTGTCAGGAATACTTACTGTGAAAACATCGATAGGACATGATTCCATTATAAGAAAAATTAAGCAAATTCTTGATGATGAACCATGGTCAGTAAGATACTCGCTTAGAATAATTCCAATACAGGGCATCTCAACAACAGACATTGATGCAATTGTATCTGAAATGAAAAAATTAACAGGCGTGATTCAAGATCATGAAAGTTTCAAGATCGTTGTAGAAAAACGAAACTCTGACATTTCTTCAAAGGAAATCATATCAGAAATTGCAAAAGACCTGAAAAATAAGGTGTCAATGGAAAACCCAGACTGGATACTATTAGTTGAAATACTTGGAGGCAAAAGCGGCGTGTCAGTGGTAAAAGAGGATTCCATTATCAGTGTACAGAAAATAAAACGCAGGCTATCTGAATAATACTGCTGCTCTTTCTGTTAGTAAATCTTCTAATGGCGTCTTTGATGACGCCGCATCTAGTTGTTTGCTTGATATATTGAATTGTTTTTTGAGAAATGGTTGATTATTTTTTGGAAGCGTTGTCAAAAATGGTTTTAGGTAACTGGATATCTTGTCTAAAAGTAGTTTTTTGCCAATTGCAATGATTACAAAATCTTCATTATTTTTTACGCCTACAATCTTTATTGCCTGAATGATTTGATTTGTTCCTGCAAATCTCATAATTATATCAGTTTCAAGTTTCTTTGAGAGCAAAATGTTATTTTTCTGCGCATAAAGTGATAATAGAATTATTTTTTTTACGTGACTAGGGTTAAGGATAAAATTTGAAGATATGCCTTGAATTACAATATTTGGAAATTTTTCTCTTAATTTATCAAGAAATTCGATATTAGATCCCTGTTTTTTTATCGCAAAGATCTCTACTGTTTTATTATCTATTAGAAACTGGATTCGAGCCGAACCGCCATGGATTATTGGTATTATGCTAACAATATCATTTGCCTTTAGTTTGGCTGAAAAACCACCTATTGTAGAAGAATCAACCCCATTAACAGCTACAAGAAGATTGCTTGTATCAAGCTCATTCGTGTTTTTTGGTTTATTTTTTGCTAAAAAATCAAGTAGCTCTTGAATTGTAAGATTGTCTTGATTTACGATAATTTGATCAGTTGAAAAAGACTTTTTTGCGCCACCAAACAGTTTAACTGTAATCAACTTAGTTTTGTTAATCTGTAACTTGAAATTAATCTTATTCTATTCTTTGTAAAATCAATTAGAAATTTCTTCTGGAATAGGTTCAGCTTTTATAGCTTCAAAACTTTGTTTTTCATCAACAGTTTGGTTTAATTCCTGTTTTTCACTTTCTATGTCTTCAAGCTCACGTTTAATACATTTAGTTATATAACCTGCTAATTCATTTTTCAAGCCTTTAGAGCGAATTATAGAAACTTGTTCTAACGCTTTTTTGTTTTCTGCAAAATCGGGTCCAAATTTTTCTTTGTGGTTTTTGAGAAGATCTAGTGCAAGTCTTTTGATTCTATTCACTCATTCGGTTATCAAGGTGGGTTTTTTATACCTATATGCCAAGATACACATCTGAATTTTTTTCTAAAATTTTTGATAGCTCATCATATGATTTTCTTAGTATCTTTGAGGCACAAAAAACAACACTTGGTATAAAACTAATCTGTGCTGGTTTTAGTCCAAAACATTTTGCAAATCTTACTGGTCCGTCTGTCTCAACTAGTATTTTGTCCTCATCCGTGTTTTCCAACAAAACTTGTTTGTCATTTGCGTATACCATGACAGGGCCATATGATACGTAAAATCCATTATCCATTGCCTTTTTCAATTGTTGCTTGCTTCCATCAAACCAGTGCAGTAAAACGCCTTTAAGAGAATAAGATGGAAGGATTTGGTAAATTTCATCAAGTGTTTTTCTTGAATGAATTGAAATTGGCTTTTGTAGTTT
Organism: Nitrosopumilaceae archaeon; assembly: GCA_030697975.1. Taxonomy (GTDB): domain Archaea; phylum Thermoproteota; class Nitrososphaeria; order Nitrososphaerales; family Nitrosopumilaceae; genus VHBM01. Next base: position 8,333 of record JAUYOQ010000329.1, read on the forward strand.
CTCTGCTTGTGATAAAAATTGTCTAAAAACATGCTCTTGCCTTTCAAAGTCTTCCTTGGCATTGACGTAGGTCTTATCTAATCCAATTTCGCCGATTCCTGCTAATTTATCTGAGTTTTGGTTGATCAATTCTGATACTGGTTCAATCTCTTGATTGGCCATTTGGGGATGGATTCCAACAAATGGTAGTATCAGACTGCTTTTTTTAGAAAGCTCAAGCGTTCTGATTGAGGTTGTATAGTCTACAGAAACGCAGCATCCTTTGATCTGTATTTTTTGCATGCCATTAATGATAAGATCTATTTCTTTTTCATAGAATGGATCGGATAAATGAATATGAGAGTCTACTAGCCAACTCATGATTTTTCGTAATTACCTTCTAAATTAGTCTGTATAAATCGATTCCAAGGTGGTAATTTTTTACTCAAAGTTTTTTATCGTTGATTTTAAAGACTCTTTTGATGAAATCATCCGAGCTTGGGTTATCAGCTATGTACAGGATCTTAAAAAAATCTGGCGCAGAACGGGTTAGCGATGAATCAGCTGATGAATTAAGGAGAATACTAGAAGAGGTTGCTACTAACATAGCTAAAAGCGCAGTAGAAATGTCAATTCATGCTGGAAGAAAAACTATCAAGGCAGAAGATATCAAACTTGCAGCAAAGCCATTTGCAAAATTATAATCTAAGAGTTTAATTGTTGTCAAGTTGTTTTTCTGACTACGGTGAGGTGGCAGAGCGGTCATGCGTGGGCCTGCAGAGCCTATACAAGGGGGTTCGACTCCCTCCCTCACCTTCTGTGTAATTTTGATGATCTGAGTTAGTTCAGTTATTATGTAATTACCTGCTTTTCTAAATATAGGACATTGTAGAAAAGCTACTTGGCTCAGCTAAACAACAATGGCTTGCTTGAATACATTCCTGGTTCACAGTCACTAGTAGTTCAGACTGTTGGTCAACCATTAGAAGGATTTTCAGAAAATATTCGAGGCAGCATAAGAGATTATGTTGAAGATGCAAAAAACGAAGTGGAGAAAGGAAATAATTTTCTTCATTGGATTTTAACTAGAGTTTTTGAGGCAACAGAAGACGATGCCGCAGATGCTATCGTTGATGGAGCAAATGATCTAGGCATAGATGCTTATCTGCCAGTTGATTTTTCAGACAATACAATAAGATTATTTCAATCAAAGTATGGCACATCTCATTCAATAGATGCAATAACCAAGTTCAAAGAAGACGTCAAACGACTGCTAGGCCGCGATATTACTAAAATGCGTCCAGAGCTTGCACACCTTGTCACTCAAATACGTGAGAAAAATCTCCAGATAAAGTGTTGTTATGTCACTGATCAGCAAGTAGACGACGAGGGAGATGAATCAATCGAAATAATAGACATTGAGGAGATCATACAAAAGTTATGGGCTAGAATAAAAAAGCCAGCAGCAGGCAAAAAATCAAACATAAAATTAGAAAAGATGCTTCGACACGATAATACTGTACTTGGCATCCTAAAACTACGAGAACTAACAGACTTTGTAATCAAAAATCGTGATTATGTGTTTGAGTCAAACATAAGACAGTGGATGCAGTTTAAAACTTCGGTAAACAAGGGAATTCGTGAAACTCTACAAAACAATCCACACAAATTCTTCTATTACAACAACGGGATAACTATAGTAGTAAGCGACTTTGAGGAACTAGAGAATAACACACTTGTTCTATATGCGCCTCAAATTGTAAATGGTGCACAGACATCTAACTCCATTATCGATAAAGCAAAACGCACAAACAATCTTGATGGAAGCATAACTGTTACAGTTATCAAGGCAGACGACGAACAGGATCAAAATAACATAACAAAGTATAGAAATTCACAAAACGCCGTCAGAGGAAAGGACCTAGTTTCTTTAATGGATTTTCATAAATCGATAAAATCTCAATTAGAAAATCTCAAATATTTTTACGAGATTCAGGCAGGTTCTTTTGACAGCAAGACAAAATCACAACAAAATGAGTACAATGGAGATTCAATTTACAACAACTATCTTCCAGAAAATCACAAAAAAGTCATAGTTGCAAAAGATGCAATCCAGTCACTAGTAGCAGGACTAGAGCAAAGGCCTACTGAATCATACAGCTCACCTGCCCAGTTTTTGCCGCGTGGCAGTAAATATGACGAAGTCTTTAATGAAAATCTAAAAGACGATTATCGACTTTTGCTTTATCCGTATCTTGTAAAGGAATACTCTAAAAAGATACTTAGCTATGGCAAGCGAGGAGGCCACAAGACCAAAAGATATGCTACGCTCTTTTTTGTAGCAGTTTACTTTAGAATATTGCACAAGAAAATTCTTGATACAAAAGGCGAATTCAAAGAAGACATTGGCAGGCTAGAGCCTATATTTCGAAGTTATAAGCTAAATGGCAGAGTACTCAAGCTTGCAGATACTGTAGTTACCAAATTTCTTGAAGATTCAGTGGTATATGATGAGATAAATGAAGCCAATACGAAACATAACTTCTTTTCTCATAATGTATGGAGTGATTCAATGTTACGTGTTGTAGACCAGAAAATAAAACAAGAAGAAGATGAAATTGAGGGCATCAAGAAACTAGTATACAGTTTGCTTTAATCAAAGCGCGGTAGATATCTAACCATGTAAAAATTGCAGGAGGTTTACATTGGCCAGACTCTACCGCAATTTTCCTATAATGCAGTAATATTTAACTAGATTTTTCTTGTAGGATCTGATTTTTATATAGAACTAATCGAAAAATTGCACCGTGGTAAACGAATACAAATGTGTAATATGCGGTAAGGTGATGGATCAGAAATACTTGCCAATGAAGGAGTGGAAGATAAACGGTGTTATGTGTGGGAAATGTTACTCTAAAAAAATTTCTGAGCACTATCCAGGAAAACATGTGCGAGTTAATTTGCCTGATTCAAACAAAGTTTGAATAATTTATCAGTTCATTTCTTTATACTTGTTAGCATAAAGACAATTCCATGTTAATGGATCTTCTTTTACTTGCGCTTCTTGCAGAAATTTAATGTCAGTGATGGTTTTCTTTCTTTTTAAAAGATTCACCTGAAAACTATCAAATTTTCTGCAGCTGCATTCTTCTACAAGACATGCGTCAGAGTCTCCTTCTTCGTGATCATCTAATCTGTGTCCACAGTTGCAAACCGTGTCATCTTTTGCATCTTTTTTATGCACTATCGCATAAACACCCAAGGTTAGATATGCTTCGCCTCCATGTCCATTCTTGAATCGTTCATAATGTTCAGACTTTGGTAAAATTTTGAAAAGAGACTTGTTGTTTTCTGGCTTTTTAGAGTCTGAGCCCATGATAAACCAGTATTTTTCACCTGTTTCAACAAAGCGTAGTTTTATGGCATGATCACTCCACCAGTGAATTGTCTCATTCCAGAGAGCCGTAGCCTGCTTTCTTTCTGAAAACAGCGGGACTACGTTCATTCTCAGGTCATAATATCTGTAGGCAACCCCAAGAAAATCATCAAACCAAGGAGGAAGACTCGATTTATTTTGCAACGAACCAAGATGTTGAGTATTATATTTATCTGATCGTGAAAAGCGGTAATACTCTTATATTGCAGTATTTGAGGGGAAAGTTGTATGGTAGTGTATAGATCCAGTATGCAAATTGTAGCTGACCTACTGACTGCAACAGACCAATGTGGTCAAGAGGGAATAAAGACAACAACACTGCTTACAAAAGCAAACCTTTCGCACTCTAGACTAGCAAAGTTTGTCGAAAATCTAACAGGTGCTGGTCTAATAAACAAAATAGAGTTTGATGGAAAAAATGTATTTGTAATCACTCCTAGAGGCAGACAATATCTAGAGTCATACAAGCAGTTTTCTGATATAGCAGAAACTTTTGGATTAGAGATTTAAAAAATTACTTTTTTGATTTACGGCTTTTGTTTAGGTCTTTTCGTGCCTTTCTATCCTTCATTGCGCTATAGATTATTACAAAAACTGCTCCTCCAAGCATCGTATAAAACATCACAACAACAGGCGGATCTCTTGTTATTGCTATACCCATTCCTGCGATCAAAAACATCAAGACCAATATCAGGTACTTGTCCATGTAAGAGTAAGATCACAAAATAATATATCTTTTTGAAATGGTTGAATGGAAATGTCAAAAATACTTGAATTGATTGGTTTTGGGTTGATCGGAGGAACGATTTATGCCTTTTTAGGATTGATCCCACAAAAGGATCCTTTGGGATGGCCAGTCTTTTGGAGCTGTGCTGCTGGCGCATTGGCAATTATCATTTATCGCAAAAAAAAGCGAAAAAAGTAGCGCGATTATTTTCTGTTTAAATTATTTCTTTGATTTTGTTGATCAAGTTTTGCTCAACCGGCAGATCTATAAAGGAGACTTTTGGGTATTAACGAGGGCATATGAACGAGGCAGGATATTGGTGGAAAGGACTAGGAAAAAAACTTGAAGTCGACATAGAGACCCTTGTTGATAATAACTAGATTTTTAATTTTACAATTTTTGATAAAGCCTCGAACGGGAGTTGAACCCGTGGCCTAACGCTTACGGGGCGTTCGCTCTGCCAGGCTGAGCTATCGAGGCACGCATCGGTTCCTATTAGAGTTTATAAAAAGCCTTTCTGGTTTGGTTTCAGTGAAAATATCAATCTCCGGTATTAGGGGAATTTTTGGAAACGATTTTACGCAAAAAGATGTTTTGAAATTCTGCAATAGCTTTTCTACGCTTGTAAAATCCAAAAAATGTGTAATTGGTACAGATACAAGGCCATCTTGTCACATAATAAAAGAGACAGCAGCTGCAGCGTTAATGCAGTGTGGCATTGATGTTTTTAACTTGGGAATGGTGCCAACACCTGTTGTATTTAGAGAGTCAAGAAAGTATGGCGCAGGAATCGTTGTAACGTCGTCTCACAATCCTCTAGAATGGAATGGTCTCAAGTTTATTGTTGGTGGAAGAGGAATAAATGAAGACGAGTTGGCAACTGTTGTAAATGAACAAGTTACTTCTAAAACAAAAATTGGATCTGAAACTTTGATTGGTTCTAGCTATGTCGATGACGCAGCTGAATTAATTGGCAAGATAGATGGCAATCCAAAAACAACAGTAGACATTGGAGGAGGGGCTGCAAAAGATGTTGCCCCATCGCTGTTAAAAAAATTAGGCTGTAATGTAAAAATCATAAATGAAAACATTGGCAATTCTACGCGTGGCCCAGACCCAACTACAGACAATCTAAAGGACCTAATAGCAAATACAGGCAGCAAAGACATTGGGTTTGCCTTTGACTTGGATGCAGACAGGCTGGTTGTTGTTTATGGTGGAAAAAAACAGTCCTCTGATGTAACTTTGGGCCTTGGGGTTGCAAAGGCACTAGAACTTGGATACAAAAAATTTGTTTTTAGTATAGACACCAGTATTTCAGTTGAAAAATTCGTCACACAGAATGGAGGAACCGTTCAAAGATCAAAGGTAGGAGAAGCAAACGTGATTGAACTGATGCTAAAAACAAAAGCACAGGCAGGTGGTGAAGGCAGCAGTGCAGGTTTTATTTTGCCAGAGTTTAATTTTTGTAGAGACGGGGTGCTAACTAGTGGTTTGGTTGCATCGATGCTTGGAACTGCGACCTTTAATGACATTCTAAAGTTCATGTCAAACTACTATCAAAGCAGAGACAAAATCACTATCAGTTCAGATTTACGTGATAAGACTGTAGCAAAACTCTATGAAAACATGAAAGGAAAGTATAGTGAAATCATTACGATTGATGGAGTCAAAGCAATAGTGAATGAGGACAGCTGGGTTTTGGTAAGAAAATCAAACACAGAAGATATAATCAGAATTTCATCAGAATCAAACAGTTTTGAAAA
>JAUYOQ010000330.1 GCA_030697975.1 Nitrosopumilaceae archaeon
CACAATCCATTGTCTTGAGTGAATCTGCTATGGCTTTGCCAATTCCTCTAGAGCCGCCTAAAACAATTGCTTTTTTCATTTTACAACAAAATAAGAAAATTACATTCATTTTAAACTAATTGTTTAGTTTCAGAAAAAACTGGACTGGTAAACAAAATTATGATTTAAATTGTGTGCAGTTTTCTTCTATTCGATCTTGATGTCCCAATTATCTCCAAAAAAAGTAAGCAATATGGTGTACAGAATAGAGCCAGACAAAAGTCGTGGCATGAGGGTGCCTGTCACAATTTACGCAGATGACGCTCTTCTTGCAAAAATGCTGACAGATAGAACGATATCTCAAGCAATCAATGTTTCAACTTTGCCAGGAATTCAAAGTCATGTAATAGTATTGCCTGACGGTCATGAGGGCTATGGATTTCCTGTTGGAGGTGTTGCAGCAATGGATGCAGAAGAAGGAATGATCTCACCTGGTGGGGTTGGCTATGACATCAACTGTGGAGTAAGATTGTTACGCACTAATCTGACAGAACAAGATGTAAGACCAAGACTAAAAGATCTTGTAACGGATCTTTTCAACTCGATACCATCTGGTGTTGGCTCTAAAGGCGCAATCAGGCTAAACAATTCTCAGCTTGACGAGGTTCTTGTTAGAGGTGTCAACTGGGCAATTGATAATGGATACGGATCAGAAAATGATGCAGAAGTATGTGAAGAAAATGGACAAATAAAAAATGCAAATCCAAACAAAGTTTCAGACAGAGCACGCAAACGCGGCATGCCACAACTTGGCAGCTTGGGCTCAGGAAACCATTTTCTTGAAGTACAAAAGGTAGCAGAAATTCATGATGAAGTAGCAGCTAAAAAAATGGGAATAAAAAAAGATTCTGTAACAATTTTAATTCATTGTGGCTCACGAGGATTTGGCCATCAGGTTTGCAGCGATTATCTGAGAATATCTGAGCAGGCACAAAAAAAATACAACATAACCTTGGCAGATAGGGAGCTTGCATGTGTACCAAACACTTCAGAAGAGGGTGAATCTTATAGGGCAGCAATGTTTGCCGCACTTAATTTTGCGTGGAGCAACAGACAGATGATTACCCACTGGACACGAAAATCATTTGAACGCGTCTTTAAACAATCAGAATCGGATCTTGATATGAAACTAGTCTATGATGTGGCTCATAATATAGCCAAAGTTGAAAAACACAAAATTGACGGCCAGCTAAAGTCTGTAGTGATTCATCGAAAGGGTGCAACTAGGGCATTTCCTGCAAATCGTGAAGAAATTCCCAGAAATTACCGTGATATTGGCCAACCTGTTTTTATTCCAGGTTCAATGGGAACGTCAAGTTGGATCCTATTAGGG
>JAUYOQ010000340.1 GCA_030697975.1 Nitrosopumilaceae archaeon
TTTTCACAAATCTGGCAATTCTGGCAATTTTTGCCAAATCAGGTACCTATTCGGATATCGCCTGAGCATATAGAGCGCAAGCATTCTATTGCTGAAAGTATTGCAAGCCTGCTAGTTTTTGGGGTATTTTGGTCAGGCACATTTTCAACTTTGATTGATATTTTACCAAATTTTCCATTTGCTTCAATAAAATGTGTGTTTTTATTGGTATTTGGATCTGCAACAATCCTTACTTTGGTATTTTTGCTGCCAAGACCTGTCAAGCTCAACAGTGCAGCCACATTGATGTTTGCTGGAAATAATCTGACTGCGTCTTCGGCGTTTCCCTCAAAGATTGTTGTTTTCTCGTTTATTTTGTCTAAATTAATGTCAGATGTCTCAAAGAACTTTGCGCCTTTTAATGACTTTGGATTTTTTGTTGTAACAAGTGTTAATGACTCTAATTCGTCTTTAACAGATTTTATTGCATCAAGACCAGCTATTGCGCCTGATGGAAGGTAAACTTGTTTTTTAAAATCTTTACATCCTTCTAAAATAACATCAAAAATTGATTCATCTAAAAGTGCACCAACACTCATAATCATCAAGTCTTTTCTATTCTGCAATATAGTCAAGGCGTTATCCCTTACTGCATCTTGAGATGCTGCCTCAACTATAAGATCAACTGGAGATGATGCCAAAAGTGCAGCATTTTGTGTAATTTCTGGTTTTGTGTTCAGTTTTGAGATAAGTGATGATGCTCGTTCTTTTGATATATCGTAAACGTGTGTCAATTTTGCCTGAATCTTGCCAGAATCAATAGCTAATGCTATTTGTGTTCCAATTGCTCCACAGCCTAGTAAACCGATTCTTTTCAACCACACAATTGGGTTAAATATTCATAATAAAGTATTGGAAAAATTTCTTACTGTATAGCAGAAAAAGTAGGGGTAGTGTAATTTAATGAAATTAAAGCTTAGATCTTGTTAATGGAGTTTACAACCTAAAGATTTTATTCAAAGCTGCAA
>JAUYOQ010000345.1 GCA_030697975.1 Nitrosopumilaceae archaeon
CATATTGGAAATTTTTTGTCTTGGATTGTAATTGTTGTCTTGACAATAGAGCGTGGAACTATGAATCTTTCAGAAGCACGAACTCGTATTCCCAAAGTGCCTGTTTCAGAAAATAGCAAGTCAAGAACAGAATTCATAGAATCAGTATCGCATATTACCGAAATCAGGTGAGTTGGTCTACTTTTCTTTGTTATGGCAGGAGTTATAGTAACATCCTTTGCACCTTTTTCCATAATCTTTTCTAACATATTTCCCAGTACTTCGCCTGACACATCATCAACATTCGTTTCCAAGATTATTACAGAATCACGTTCATAGCTGGTTGTCTTTTCACCATGTACAATTTTTAGAACGTTTGGAAATTTATCAAAGTTCTTTGTGCCTGCGCCATAGCCTACTGTACTTACCTTTAGCTGCGGATAAAATTCTGAACACTTTGTTGCTAGATTTACAAGCATGCTTGCACCTGTAGGCGTTGTAAGCTCGTCTTTTACCTTTCCGCCAGAAATTGTTATTTTTGAATTTTTGAAAATTTCTAGAATTGCCTCACCCGGATTTGTTGTAACCCCATGTGAAAATGATAGAATGCCACCACCAACAGCTACAGGTGTTGTGATTATTTCATCATCAAAATATCTTAAATCATTTAAGGCTATGGCAGTTCCTACAATATCTATTACAGTGTCCAGTCCTGAGGCCTCATGAAGATGAACCGATTCAATTGTTGTTCCATGAACCTTTGTTTCTGCAGCTAAAAGCGTGTCAATGGCACTGGTTGCAAACGATTTTGCCTTTTCTGCAAGCCCTATCTTGTCTGATGCCAAGATGATACATTTTCTAACGTCTGTTCCTTTTCGTTCATCTACTTTTTCATCAATATCAAGAACTATTTTGGTAGCTTGTATTCCATGTTTTTGTACTTGGGTAAAATCAATATTTTTGATTTTAGAGTTTTTTAGATAATCTTGTGCAAGATAGACACCATCTATTATTTTTGATTTGTTTGCGCCAATATTTACAAGAGCGCAAAGTAGCATGTCTCCTGAAATTCCAGCTATTTGTGGATCAATTACTGTTACCATAAATTGCAAAATGATAAAAATGCATATAAATTCTGTTAGAAGCTTCAAACCCTACATTAGATTTAATTATTGAGCAAATAGACGGCAAAATATGATTACAATAATTGGTTCAGGTAAAGTTGGTGGCGCAGCTGCACTCTTTACTGCACTAAAAAGACTAGATAATGAAATTCTATTGCTTGATGTAGTCAAAGGCTTGCCACAAGGCGAGGCAATGGATCTAAATCACATGCTTTCAGAACATGGAATTGATGTCAATATACGTGGATCAAATGATTATTCTGATATGAAGGGCTCAGACGTAGTAGTAGTAGTTGCAGGATCTGGCAGAAAACCAGGCATGACTCGTATGGATCTTTTAAAAATTAATGCTGGAATTGTAAAAGATGTAGTTGAAAA
>JAUYOQ010000346.1 GCA_030697975.1 Nitrosopumilaceae archaeon
GATTGGAAGTTTATGCAGCAATTTCTATAATCATATTATCCTCACTTGGACTATCTATTATTACAACTGAAATTATACGTAAAAAACCTAGATACAGTACTTCAAATAATCATGAAAAGACAATCAAGATTTTCTATCTTGTTATTATAATTGCTTTGCTGATTATTCCAATAACGTTACCAGCAAATGCTAATTGGATAAAAGGGATTAAAGCACCACCAACTTTGCTAAATGGCGGAAGTACCTTTAACATTGCCACAAACGACTGGCCAGACGACATGGAGTGGCTAAAAAATAACACTCCAAAAGATGTAGTAGTTACATCTTGGTGGGACTATGGTTACTGGATAACAACACTAGGAGAACGCAAGTCTTCTGCAGACAATGCAACTCTAATTGATTGGCAGATAAAATTAATCGCAAAAATGTTGTTGAGCTCCCCTGAAGAAGCATGGAAAATATTAACAAATAATGAACCACTAAAGGGCTTAGATGCCGATTATGTTTTGATATATTTAACAGCACAAAGAGGAAATGACGAAGAACCAGGCATCTACATACTTCATGGAGGTGGTGATGAAAGTAAAAAAATCTGGTTTATGCGTATTGCAGGAGAAGATGAATCCAAATATCTCTATAGTGATGGTACTAGCGGAACAGATCTTTTCTGGCAAAACACGCTTTTAGGAAAAATGTTTCCATTTTCTGTTATAACATATGCAGATTTTCAGAGTAATCAACAATCAGATACATACAATCCCGGCTTTGTAGAAATACAAAGAAAAGATATAAAATTTCCCTCTGATGGAGACGGCCCACTACGACTAGTATATGCATCACCATCATTTTATCGTACAACAACAGGTCCAATTAGTACAGTCCTAATCTATGAAGTAAACAAAGATTACAAACCAAATCAAGCTGAAACTATTGAAACACATGTACAAACTAAAGAAATTAAAAATGAATCTTTAGAACCCTCAATAGAAATACAGGAAAGGAAGGAAGTTGCTGTTATAACAACCACATTTGGCGATATAACAATACAATTCAAAGAAGATGTTGCCCCAAAGACAGTTGAGAACTTTAAAAAATTAGCAGAATCAGGATTTTATGATGGTACAATTTTCCATCGAATAATACCAGGATTTGTTATACAAGGCGGAGATCCAAATACAATTTCAGGAACACCAGATACGTGGGGCTTTGGAGGACCAGGCTATACAATTCCTCCAGAATTTAGCAATCTTTCACATAAAAAATACATAGTTTCTATGGCCAGAGGAGCTGACATTAACAGTGCAGGTTCTCAGTTTTTTATAGTATTAGGGGATGCATTATCGTTAGATGGTCAGTACACAATATTTGGTGAAGTTGTATCAGGTCAAGAGGTAGTTGATAAAATTGCTTCCTTAGAAACAAATTCGCTTGATCAACCCATACATCCAGTTGATGCAAGAATAGAAAAAATTACAGTTTTTACGCCGTAAAGTCTAGTTATTGCTTGTATCTTTCAGCAATCCTATATCTCAAATATTTATCATCAGGAGAAAATTTTGAAGGATGAGCTGTTGCCGTGGCTTCATTACAAGCTGGACAGTTGTTTTTCAAGGTGTATCTATTACAATTAGGACATTTACGTAGCTGAAAACGCATTCTATCCTTCTCTTGTTTTTTTAGACTCTTCTCGTACGAACTTGAAAGTTCCTTTCTGTTTTTCTATTGAATTTTGGATTGTATCTAGCATTGGCTTTAGTTTTTTTTCCGCAGTTTTAAAATCCTGAGCTGTTATACTTAACCTATACTTTGGTGCACCTATATACAATATTTCGACATTGTCACCCTCATTTTTGAGGATATCAAGTAGAATTTTTCGAATAATCTCTACGCCATCTGATTTTGTATTTGTTAGCTCTAATATTCCTCTAATCTCTACAGAAGGTAATTTTATTTTAGAACTGACTTCTTCTATTGCCACAATAGTCTTTTTTGGTAGTTTTAGATCATCTAAAATTCCAACCCCTTTCATTGTAATTTCTATAAACACATCATAAATAGAATCAAATTTTGAATAAAGTGTCTTTTCCAATTCTTCTAATTCTGATGTTGAGAGGTTTGCCTTTTCCTGCACGTTTTTAAGAATCGTCTTTTCTTTTTCTTGGCGCTTTACTTCTAATAGTTTTTTCTTTTGTTGATCCTTTGAAATCTGTTTTAATGATAAATCAATCTCAGATCTTTCTGGCATTACTTTTTTTACTAGTAGAACTTTTTTTTCTCCCAACCTTACATATTTAGTCACATTTCGAACCCAACCAGGGGCAATCTCTGATATGTGCAAGAATCCCTGAATGCCGCCATATTCGTCAAGAGTGACATATGCTCCGTGGTCAGAAACTTTGGCAATTGTGGCAATCACAATCTCACCTACCTCCGGTAATTCTTGAATTTTGGTTGACATTGGCTCTAAATTTTTTGTTGTGTAATTTAATGTTCTGTTTAGTAATCAATCCCTTTTTTCGCTTTTATTCCTACTTGAAATGGATGTTTGATTTCCTTCATTTCTGTTACAAGATCTGCGGCATTAATTATCTCATCACTTGCATAATTTCCTGTAAGAACCAGATGTAGAGTGGATGGTTTGATTTTAATTAAATCTAGTACATCATTTACTTCAACTAATCCAAGATTTACAGCATAATTTATCTCGTCTAAAATCACAATATCGTATTTTTTTGATTGAATTTTTTCCCTACTAATCTGTACAGCTTCTCGTGCTATCTTTACATG
>JAUYOQ010000347.1 GCA_030697975.1 Nitrosopumilaceae archaeon
ATCGGCCTTGTAAAGATAACAGAGATTCCTACACTTCAACCCATTCAAGAGCAAGTTGAAAAATTTGAGATAAAATATGTAGATTTTGTATCACCGCTAATTTCAATTGGAATTATAGCTACGTCACTATTTTTTGTAAAAAGTGTTCGCGATAAAAGAAGAATTGATTCATTGTTAGAATAATTAAAAATTATGCTGTCAATTTGGCAATCAAACCTGTAGATTTTATGCCAAGTGTAGCTGCAAAAATAGTAATCAACAAAAGAACAATAGCACCTGAGGGGGTTATATCAAAAACATAAGAAAGTATTATGCCTGTTACAACAGAAAAAACTGCAAATGATATTGAAACAAGTACGGTTTGCTTAAAGCCGCGTCTATACATTATTGCAGTTACATTTGGTATTACAAATAATGCAGAGATAAGTAAAATCCCTACTAGTTGAATCGATGTTACAACAGTTATTCCTGCAAGAAAAACAATAAGATAGTTTATCTTTTCAACAGGAATTCCGCTGACTTTGGCTTGTTCTTCATTAAAAGTAGAATAGATTAGATCTCTGTACAAAAGCAAAATCACAATAAGAATCGAGCCTGTAAGGGCCAAAATTAGGATTGTATTTTCTGTGCTTACCAATAGAATGCTTCCAAAAAGAAAGCTGAAAATATCAGTCGTAAAACCGCCTGAAAGGCTGATCAAGATCAATCCTACTGCAATGCCTGAGGAAAGTAAAACAGCTACTGCTGCTTCACCTGAAATATCAAATTTCTGTCGAATCTTTGTTATGATCAGTGCGCTTGCTAGCGAGACTAGATACGCAGTCCATAACGGATATACTCCAACCAAAAGTCCTGCTGCAATTCCACCAAATGAGGAGTGAGCCACTGCATCACCAAATAAAGAATATCTCCGTAAAACCAAAAACAAGCCGACAACTGAACATAATATGGCTATGGCTATACCAGAAATGATAGCCTTTTTCATGAAACTAAAATAAAGAATATCCAAGCTCATTTTTCATCACGATGATGCATGTGTTGCTGCATTGAAGATTCTGAATATTGTTTTAACAGTTGATCATTTTTGAAAAATTCATCTGAAATGCCATGAAAGAATAATGTTTTATTCAAACACGCGACTTTGTTTGCAAGACGGTTTACTGCATCAAGGTCATGAGATGACAGAATTATCGTGATGTTTTGTTTTTTGTTGAGCTCAGTTAAAATGCTATAAAAAATTTCTGTGCTTTGTTGATCTATGCCGGTTACTGGTTCATCTAAAATCAGAATTTTTGGGTTGTCTGCTAACGCCTTTGCGATAAAAACTCGTTGTTGTTGTC
>JAUYOQ010000348.1 GCA_030697975.1 Nitrosopumilaceae archaeon
TCTCAGTTTATCTTGTTGTTTGCATCAGCTGCAGGCCTTGCAGCACACTCTGTCCTAGGACACTCTGACTTTTTTCAGGCACTACTTTTAGCAGCCGGTGCATTTGTTGGTGGATTTGTTGGTGCACGACTGTCAGTTGACATAAAGGAAAAGAAACTAAAGATACTTGTATCGATTGCTATGATAGCCGCATCAATAAAGCTCTTCTTTGATGCTACCAACAATCAAATAAATGGCTTATCTCAATGATGATATTGAATCTAAATTTAGGGTTTGAACTAAAATAGCAAACCCCATGAACGGATCTAATGTGCCAGATGGTGCTGGGTCTCTTTAGACTAACCCATACGTAATGAATGGCACCTTTTCAGTATGACCTTTCCATTAAACAAAAACATCAAATCGGATATTTTTCATCACTTTTTTCAAAATAGCTACTTTTTTATGAAATGAATTCTTTTACTTTTAAATGAAGGAAAAAGAAATATGCATTACAAAATCTGCTAATTTCTTACGTAAAATTGAAAATCATTTTACAGAGATTGCGCCTAGATATCGAAAACTCAGAACTACTGATATCGAGCCTATTTTGTTTATTGAAAGGGAATTAAGTACTGCCGATCGACTTCATGGCGCAGACATTGGCTGTGGCGCAGGGCGATATGCCTTAAGACTAGTAAAATATCTAGGAAAAAAATGTCATCTGTTATACTGTGTTGATAAAAGCGAAAGCATGTTGTTACACTTAAGAAACTTCTTTGTAGAGCATGGCATAAATCACTTCAAAATTCTTCATAGTGACGCTCACAAAATCCCTCTTGAAACTGATTCACTAGATTTTGTTGTCAGCTTTAATGCGATACATCACTTCGATATGCCAAACTTTCTAAAGGAAGCCTCGAGAATACTAAAAAACAAATCAAGATTATTCATTTACACTCGACTAAAAAGTCAGAATGAGAGAAATTTGTGGGGAAGACACTTTCCCAATTTTACTAAAAAAGAAACTAGGCTTTATGAATTAGACGAGTTAGAACATATGATTGAAAATGCTCCAAACCTGAGTCTAAAATCAATAAGATTCTTTGAATACGAAAGAATTTCGACTCTAGCAAGATTGGAGAAACAGGCAAGAGGTCATCACTATTCCACATTTAGTTTATTTTCGAAGAAAGAATTTGACAGTTCTCTTGAGGTATTCAAGAAAAACATAATGGAGAATTATGATGATGTAAACAAAGTAACTTGGAAGGATCAAAACGTGCTTTTAGTTATAGAATCATGAAGAACTAGTACCTGGCTTATTGAATACCTTCGGATTCGATCCATTTCATTCGTAAAAATATGAAGCGATTAAACTAATTTAACAAACCCTTCGCGTGGAACAAATCATCCCACAAATTATTTGAGCGAAAATCATTACACACAAGCTCTTCTTTGACGCTATCAACGCCCAAATAAATGGCCTATCGCCATAATCTTTCTCTAAACTTAAATGACAAGTACCTGTTTGTTTATGCATTCAAAGTGAATTTGTTTATCTGTAATGTTATTACATATATGACAAATAAACTCGATTGGTTCACTACAAAACTCGCAGTTTTGATTTATTTCTAATCCGTTTCCACAATTCCTACA
>JAUYOQ010000130.1 GCA_030697975.1 Nitrosopumilaceae archaeon
CAGTCTGTGTAGAAGATGTAGTCACCCGCGTTGATTGTCAACAGGGTTGAGTTAACTGCTACCACTACTATGAACAAGTAGTGAGTACATCGTCTTAGCCAGACCATTACTGGTTTTGATGATATGGTGGGTATATAAAATTTTACTAGATGATAAAGATCGTATTTAATTTAAAATATGAAAAATAGAAAAAAGTCCAAAATGGACAGTTAGTTGCCTACGAATAGTACTATTAAGACTGTTCCGACTGCTACTCCGCTAAGTGTTGCTGCTAGAATGCCATTGCTTCGCTTTCTAGAGCCTTCCTCTACTACTTTAATGCAGAAGAGATAACCAATGGATTCAACAATCGTCAGTACAATGAATGCATAGTGACCACTTGGTGTTGGATATGCCCATGGATAAAAGAAATATCCAGCAGCTGTTCCGCCAAATGTTGACAACCATGCGGCAATGTAGGATGCTGTGATCATGCCTGTCATGTTTTCAACACGACGACCAATCATTCGTTCAACGTCGGCAGATCCTGCTCCTCCGCCGCCAGCTGAACCAAATCCTTTCGGAAGTGTCATGTGCGATAATAATATTCAAAATGCTTTTAAGTCTTTCTTCAAGGTATGGGGCCGATCTAATTCTAGGGTATATAAAAGAAAAAGAAAAAAGAAGTCGCTTTTATGGAATTGCTCTGCTGTACAGTTTGCCTTCTAGGGCCATCTTGTACATTTCAGCAACATATGGGTTCTCGCCTGGTGTTTCTGCTCCAAGTTCGACCAGTCGTGCATAGACTCTAACAACATATGCTAGAGCGCCCATAAATGCTACGACTACACCCATGTTGAACATCCAGTGGTTTGGTACTGCAAAGATTTCCTCTACAAACCAAAAGTGCCACATCTCATTGATTCCAATTGTAAACATTGTTGCCAGATAACCTAGAATGGTCATCTTAAGGCCAGTGTTCATAGAGTTGTTTGGACCTCTAAGAATTGGAACTCTTCTGTCATAGATAGCAACTGAACCCCAACCCAGTGGCAGAGCCACAAAGTGGCTGTATAGCCACCAATGTGCTGGTGTGAATGCACTATCTCTAATAGAAGTTTGATGTAGTGAACCATCGACGAAATTGTCGACTTCCACTGATGCAGCAGTTGATCCCATTGCGATTACGATGAGCCAGATCTTCTTTAGTCTCTGGATCTCAACCTCTTTTGGAATTAGTGCCGGCATCTGTGCCATGACTTCACTGATGTTTTCTTCGAATATAAAGTAAGGGTTATAATTTCTTGATTTTTGATATAGTTTCGCTATATATTATGGTAAAAATTATAAAAAAATTATAATAAACTTTGTATTATTATTGATTAATTTTACTTTTCGAATTAGCCATGCCAATGATTATCATTGATGTTAATCATAGTCCATGTCTGATCGCATCCTTCCAATACGGCAAAACATATATCGCACTTGATTGCCTCGAAATAATTAACGGGATAACTATGGTCGATAAAAAAATCTTAGTCGTTGCACTTGGTGTAGTTTTGGCACTAGGAACATTTGGACCAAATATTGCCCAGATGATTCAGACTGCTGAAGCACACGGAGTACAGGCACAACTACAGAGTCGTTTCGTAAGAATCGAAGATGAGACATTCAACAGACAATCACTCCAAACCGGTGAGACCCTAACATTACAAGGAACTCTTGTAAGCCTTGTTGAAAGAGATATGAGAGCATGGCTTTCAATATTCTCAGAGTCAACAAATGCCGGTAACAGATGGGAAATGTTGGCAAGAGACCCACCTGGAAACGTCTTTGAGCTTCCAGGAAACGGAGTAATACAATACTCTCTTTCTGCAAAAGCACTTGAGCCCGGTGTTTATCACGTCCACACTCAGCTTAACGTTGAGCATGTTGGTCCAGGCCTTGGTCCAGGAGCAACAGTTGTTGTGGCAGGCGAACCAATTCTCAAGCCAATTCCATATACCAACATTGCATACCAATCAATAATTATTGCAGTTGGCTATGTGATTACTTTTGCAACACGACCCTGGCAAGTAATCTAAAACCACACAATCTTTTCCCTTTTTCATTTATTATACAAAAATGATATCTTGCCCTACTTTTCTTATCAGACAAGATGGCCCTTTGTTTTAAAATAAAACAACTCAATATCTATGAAAGTTATTTCAAAGGTATAGTCGATTTTTATGGCCAGGAATACACAATTAACATCCAAAACGAAAGACGCGGCAAAGTCCTAAAACTACCCTTTTCCCTAAATGTCAAAAAGGAACGAATTTTGGTTAGGCTTTCAGGCCCTGAGAACATATTTGTCGAAGACTACCTCCCATACAAGGGAGAATCCGAATGGATGGAAATCGACTCTGATCAAATCACCTTTTTCCTTGCTGATCATCAAGACCAGTACGATATGCTTGAAGTCATCACAGAAATTGACTCATAACACAGAAACGACTTTAAGTAATTCTA
>JAUYOQ010000132.1 GCA_030697975.1 Nitrosopumilaceae archaeon
GAAGAAGCTGGAAGGTTGCCTCTTAAGCGTGGACCAAAAGCATTACAAGAAGTTGGAATACCTCATTATCGATTAACCCAAAGCGGTTTACTTGTTGCACTTTCACTAAAGGAAATTAATAATAAGGAACAGCTTTTAACACAGTTTTTTTCCATGTCTAAATCGGATCTTGAATTTCAAAATACTATCCTAAAATTAACTGAGATTGCACCACGCTTTGTATTTTCACTTTTTGAAAAATATGTTAGAATCTATTGTGCTGGGAAATTAGAAAATTTACTACCCTTTAATCTTGCTAACTTGAAAAAAATAGGTGATGAATCACTTGTGATTCAAAGAGAAATTCTTGAAGGATTTACGAGATTATCAAAATTAGAAAAAGAAAAAATCCTTAATTTTGTTCAAGTGATCAGCTAAATCTGCCAAACATTAAAATCATCATTAAAAGTGAGCTTTTTATGGATTCTACTGGTGCACAGAAGATCTACGCATCTGTAAAATCATACAGTCAAAGAGGCGGACTGTTACCAAAAAGTGTTATTCAGACACTAACAGAACCCCGAGATTTAGATGAACTTGTATCAAGAATCAAAAATACAGAATATGCTGACGGTGTTTCAAAAATTACAAAACCCTATACTGCTGAAAAAATAGAATCTGCTTTGCGAAGTCATCTTGCAGATATACACTTTTCTTGCTATGATTTTCGCCCTGCCCGCTCTTGGTATTTTTCTTGGAATTTATTATTTTACTGGGAATTTAATCATTGGTGCAATACTAGGGTTTTGTATGCATTTTGTTACATTGGCTTTTTCAGGCAGAATCTCAAAATGGCTTTTGAGAATTATTTCATAATCCATAATATGCCAATAGGTATTGAAATTTTATGTTAGGTGATAGAGACTATAAGCAAGTTATCAAAAATACTATAGATTCCATAAGTAAAGAAATTGAACCGCAAATTGATACTAATGACACTAAAACCATACATCTTCATGAAGCAGTCAGATGTCTAAGACGTTCTTATTATGATAGAACTGATCCTGTAGAACCAAAAAGAACTAGTTTTAGTAATTTGGTTAGTGGCCTGCTTAGAAAAATGCAGTATGGCTCAAAACTTGGAGAATATGCAATCGACGATGTCAAACTCAAAGGACAAGCTGATATTATAGTTGATGATGTAGTTATGATTTTTAGATCTGCTACTTCTATACCTGAGATGCCGTTGTCTTCTGATGCATTATATCTAAATGCATGTCTTTGGATTTTTAATAAAATTGATGGAATTATTGTATATATTTCTGGAGATGGAAAAGAAGTGTCATTTTCTTTTACAAAAGACAAGAAAATGTTTGAAGAGACAATTAGACGTATTCGTGTTCTAAACAACTTGCTAGGAGAAAAAAAGGTGCCTATACTAGAACCATCAGAAGAATGTTCCTCGTGTCAATATTATGAAAGATGCTATATTAAACAAAAAATGGGTCGTGGAATAAATATTCAAGATTTGTTCGGTCTAAAGAAATCTGATTAAAAAGATTGTTAGTAGGTGTTATTATTTTGTAATTATTCCAGTGGTTCAGGGTGTCCTTTTCCACGGAGAGCAAAACAGACTACTGCTAGTGCAATAGATACACCAATTGCTGATCCAAATGCTGCTAGTGATGCTTCTGCCATTTGTCAACCTCAACATTTTGAATAATATATAATTTTGTCATATTTTTTTATGTTTAAACAAATAATCATAATTTTTCATTACAATGATACAATAGGTCTAGTTATGGAAATTCAAAAGTGATTTGATTTTCGCCGCCACTTAGCATTGAGCTGAGATTGAAAAATGCCTCACCTTTTACTTGCCACTGAGGAGTATTGCTCATTAGTGCAGACCAAAGTTCAGGCGTATTACCAGAATTTTTTATAGTTATTTTGTCGCGAAGTATTGTAGGCTGTTCATTTAGTATTGTAAAATAATTAGAGCCTGTCACCATGCCTTCTGCACGCTCGCCTATTTGTCCCGT
>JAUYOQ010000349.1 GCA_030697975.1 Nitrosopumilaceae archaeon
ATCCAATGTATCATGTGAACCAATGCCTTTGCTTGGTCTTTGCTTTTTACCGCCTGTTCCAAGTTTTCATAAACCAAAAGATAAGTAAAACTTGCAATTGGGTACGAGTTTTTTCCAGGTGCATTAACAAGTGTAACTTTACTCCAATTCGCTTCTGCCTTTGGTAGTTTATTTGCAACACCAGCAGATGCTGCCGAGATAGAATCAAGTGAAGGTTCAATGAATGCAGTCTTGTCTCCGTTTTGGACAAATGCAAAAGACATTCCAGTCTGAAATGCATATGCAAGCTCTACATATCCAATAGAGTATGTTGTACTTCTAACAATGCCTGCAACACCTTCATTTCCTGCAGCGCCTAATCCTACTGGCCATTGAACGCTTTTTCCTTTACCAACGGTTTTTTCAAATTCTGAACTTACAGTTGATAGATAATCTGTAAACACAAATGTCGTACCAGAACCGTCAGAACGTCTAACAGGAACAATGTCTGCATTGGGGAGTGTTAAACCAGGGTTATTTTGTGCAATTTTAGGATCGTTCCATTTCTTTATTTTGCCAAGATAAATATCGGCAATGTCATTGCCTGTCAGCTTTAAACCTTTGTTTGGAATTTCTGGAACGTTATACACTACAGTCACGCCACCAATGGCCTCTGGAATATGTAGTGTCTTTGGTGCAAGTTCTCTTTCTGATGCTGTTAGTGGTGCATCAGTTCCTGCAAAATCAACTGTTTTTTCAATGTGTTGTTTTACTCCGCCGCCACTACCAATTGACTGGTAGTTCAAATTCACATTAGA
The DNA here is from genome assembly GCA_030697975.1 of Nitrosopumilaceae archaeon. Taxonomy (GTDB): domain Archaea; phylum Thermoproteota; class Nitrososphaeria; order Nitrososphaerales; family Nitrosopumilaceae; genus VHBM01. The sequence continues at coordinate 798 of JAUYOQ010000349.1, forward strand.
GTACAATTTGTTGTATTCTACTCTCCACAGATCAATTAGGGGAAATGGAAAAGTTGCCCCTGCTCCATTGATCTGAAATTGTTGGAATTTAGTTGGTGGTTGTGGCACTTGTTCTGCGTTTGCATAAAGTGGTGACAGAATAGCAACCAGTGCTACTATTGCCATCATTGAAGTTATTGTTCTCATTGATTTTTTGTTCTTTGTAGTTTATTTACAAATAACAAACATAGATTACATATTCTATGTATTCTCATATTTTCTATATAGATTCCTAATTATCGTGTCTCCAAATGATAGATATGAAAAAATTATATGATTTTTTAATTGCCAAAATTAGCTCGATCAAGCTTTACTGGATTTTCAAACCTAATAGAGAGTGTTCCTTTTGCATCCCTTAGAAAAAAAATCCCAAGAATGCGTTTTTTCATAATTTTTACAGACATTTTATAACCCAAAAATGATTTCCGCTTCGATCGGGTTTCTCTCAAAGCAGTGATCGTGTGGCTGTTGAAGGGTTTTCATGCCACAAAAACGACATCTTTTTTGTGTGGGGCGTCTACACTGAGAACACAAAGTATAGGATTCTAACTCTTTTCCACATTTTCTACAACTTTCATCAGGCATTTTTGCATTCACTAACTGGTTTATCAAGTTCTCAGGTCTTTAGAAGATCCCGTATAGATTAAGTAATTTCCATATCACTATGTAGCTTAATAGCCGACCGTAGCTACTTTGTTTACAAATTAACAACATTTTTTGTGATATTTCATATTTTGGCAAAACACGATAATTAAAAATAAAAAATAAAATTTAACTATGAAAATTACACTTGCATTTCAAATGTCGTAACTCATGTGTAAGAATAGTTTGTCCAAATTCATCTCTATAATCAGAATCATTAATGATGTGCATTATGTTGCGATCCAAATGAGTACATCCAAGAGAAACTAAATGTTGATCGTGATTATTACATTGGATGGTAGGATATTCACTATACAATCTAATTTCCCATTTTTCAGAACAATCATAGAATGGAGAGACAGATATCAAACTACACATTGTTAAGATCTCTAACAGCACTATTTGCTATGAATAAAT
>JAUYOQ010000351.1 GCA_030697975.1 Nitrosopumilaceae archaeon
CCCGTATGCATTTTTGAAAAAAGTAATGTTGCAATTAGTAGACGAATATCTGATAGATGGAGATTAATTGGGGCAGGCATAGTTGGTTGAAGTTGTTTGTGATACTAGTTTTTTAATCCACATTGCAACAAAAAGAATAAAAAATATCTCAAATCTTGAAACTGAAATTGGCTCAATTCAATTTGTTGTACCAGATATAGTGATACAAGAACTTGAAAAATTAAGCAAGAATGATAAGAAAAAACAACACATCATCTCAACTTTAGAATTTATAAAAAATTTAAAAGAAATAAAAATTTCTGGAACGTTTGTAGACGAATCCATCATTTCTTACACGAAAAAATACGGAGGAATAATTGCTACAATGGACACAAATCTAAAGCACGGAATCAAAGAATCTGGTGGTTCTGTTATTTCTATATCAAATGATAAAATTGTTCTTGAACCTAGTAAAATTTAACTTTAATAAAAATGATGAAAATCTATGTTTGACTATAGTGGAATTCAGATTAGATGGTATGGACATGATACCTTTACTATAAAAAATAATGTTACTGTGTGTATAGATCCATACAAGCTAACAAAACCAATATCTGCTGACATTATTCTAATTTCACATAACCATTTTGATCATCTGAGCGAAGATGATTTATCTAAAATTACAAATCAAAATACGATAATAATAGCACCTAACGAATGTATCTCTCAGCTTTCTAAAATTAAAAATAAAAAAATAATTACAATTTTGCCTAATGAGGAAAAAACCATAAACAATGTAAAAATTAAGGCTGTTCCAGCTTACAACATAGATAAAATAAATCCAGACACGAAAAAACCATTTCATCCAAAAGAAGATGGTAAAGTTGGGTTTATAGTAACAATAAACGGAACATCCGTTTATCATACTGGTGACTCTGATCTTATTCCAGAGATGATTGATCTCAAACCTGACATTTTACTTGTACCTGTTAGCGGAACCTATGTGATGACATCTAGCGAAGCTGCAAATGCAGTTGAAAAAATCAAACCCAAACTAGCAATTCCTATGCATTATGGAACAATTGTAGGAAGTGATGAAGATGCAAAGGAATTCAAAAGATTGGTAAAGCCATGCAAAGTTCAAATTCTTACAAAAGAGTAATAAGTTAACCCTTTTTCATTTAATCTCATTGGTTTTAAAGCAACAATTATTCAAAATAGGAAATTTTGAATTTCGTTTACACCATCTTCTGATAATTGGAATTCTTGTACTATCATTTTCAATATCCGCTATGGTAAGATCTCAAGCGGCAGATTATGGCTTTGAATTAAATGAATTTGATCCATTTTTCAACTATAGAGCAACCAAATTTATCGTAGATAACGGATTAGATGCTTACTTTAACTGGCATGATGACATGAGCTGGCATCCCTATGGTAGGGATGTATCAGCAACTTCACAAGTAATGTTGCATATAACCGCGGCTGCCCTTTACCAAGTTTTTGGATTCGGCTCTAGTCTTTATGATTTTACTATAATATTTCCAGTAGTATTTGGCTCTTTTACAGCAATAGTAATTTTTGCACTAGTTAGAGTAATTGGTGGTACAACAGCAGGCCTTTTTGCAGCGCTTTTTTTCTCAGTTTCAGCTCCAATAATAATAAGAGGAATGATAGGGTGGTTCAAATCAGAACCACTAGGTCTTTTTTATGCATTATTAGGAATCTATCTATTTCTTAGTGGAATAAAACACGATAAAGGAAAAACCTCTTTTGTTAAACTTGTTGCAGGTGGCATATTTTTAGGATTTGGTTTATCAGCCTGGGGAGGAATTCAATTTTTTATTATTCCACTAGGAATGTTTTTCTTGGCAATTCCCTTTGTACGTAAAGATCACAAGTTTATAATTTGGGCTATTCCACTTTTTACATTAACCCTAATTCTAACTGCACTTTCTTTTGAAAGACCAGGTCTTAGTTTTATTACAGGTTATGGTGGTTTTATGCTTATAGGACCTACTGCATTTCTTGTAGTAAGTATAATAATTCAAAAATTTAGCAAAGAAGAAAACAAGATACGTAACAGCCTAATATTTTTAGTAGCAATCATAATAGTTGGTATTTCATTAATTTTAGCTAGTTCTATTAATCTTCCAACCTTTCGCTATCTGAATGCGATCAATCCTTTGCTTACAACTATAGACCCATTAACAGATTCTGTAGCAGAACATCAAACTACAACAATTGATCTGTCATTTTATTATGCATCGATTCTAATGATATTTGCTGGTATTGGAATATGGCTGATTTTTAGAAATAAACCAAGCATCAATAATTATTTTACAATAAAAAATGACATGATAATATTTGCACTAATAATAGGACTACTTGGAATTTACATAAGTTCTGCATTTGTACGATTGGAAGTTTATGCAGCAATTTCTATAATCATATTATCCTCACTTGGACTATCTATTATTACAACTGAAATTATACGTAAAAAACCTAGATACAGTACTTCAAATAATCATGAAAAGGCAATCAAGATTTCCTATCTTGTTATTATAATTGCTTTATTGATTATTCCAACAACATTACCAGTAAATGCTAATTGGATAAAAGCGGTTAAGGCACCTCCAACCTTGCTAAATGGTGGAAGTACCTTTAACATTGCCACAAACGACTGGCCAGACGCCATGGAATGGCTAAAAAACAACACTCCAAAAGATGCAGTAGTTGCATCTTGGTGGGACTATGGTTACTGGATAACAACACTGGGAGAACGCAAGTCTTCTGCAGATAATGCCACTCTAATTGATTGGCAGATAAAA
>JAUYOQ010000144.1 GCA_030697975.1 Nitrosopumilaceae archaeon
TGGTGCCAAAGTTCTAAGGAACGCTTTGGACTACCATGCCATGGCGTTCTACGCCCGACCCTGCATGTTTGGGTGGTACCAGTCCTCGTCGCGTCGTAATTAAAATTCCTGTCATCAAACGTTGACAAATCAAGGCCAAAAAATATCGATCATTGAAAAGTTACTTGTAATTTGAATTATAATGATTCGAATCCCTTCGAGCCCAAGTTTGAGTATCAAGATTTCAAAACTTTTTCTAGTGATCTAAAACCTTCTGGTAAATAATAGGCCTCTTAATTTGAAATATGGTAGATCTTTTCTGGCTTTATTTTTAGGATGATTCTTTTTTCATTAGGTGCTCGAAATGGATATTTGTCTACTCCAAGATACTTTTTTGCCATTCTGTCAACGTGCTCATCTGCACCGTTTGTGGCTTGCTCTACTACTTTCCCCCTAATGGTCACGACATTGTAGGGATTACTTTGATCCATTACCGATATTGCTATTCGTGGATCTCTTGCAAAGTTTTTTTGCTTTGTCCTACCCTCTGCAGTGTTTATGAGAAGGAATTGACCATCATAATCAATCCAGACTGGAGTTATTTGAGGTGAACCATCGTTCATCAGTGAAGCTACAAATGCAATGTTCCTTCCTTTGAATAGATTAACCGTGGATTCGGTCATCTCTCGATAGATTTGCATAATACAATCACACATTAAAATTACTTAAACAATTATAATTTTCTTTAAACTACAATGCTACGGAATTATTTGGATTCGAACCATGTCAAAATAGGGGTTTGAAAATCAATAACCCCTACTGTTTCTATCAGGTTTGTCTGTGTTTGGATTTCTAAAACCATGTTTTTCCATCATGTGGTTTAGGAATCGTATATCGTCTGTAAATTGCTCTCCACAGACAGCACAGCTTGCCATGTTGCATCTAAGCTGATTCTATCTATATTAATTTCAAGAAATGCCAGCACTGTTGCTTCCCAAGAGCTCTCGCACCTTAGTAACACAACAGCGACATTAGGTTTGACTTCCAGGTTCGGAATGGGTCTGGGTCGCACCCTAACGCTATGGCCGGCTTGGAATAATGTCTTACAAAGTTCTCTATTAATGTAACTAAGAAAGTTGAGCGTCACCTTAATGACCTATAAATTATACAAAATGCCCAGAACGTTATGACGCATCGTGTTGCAGTACTTGACAAGGAATTATGCCAGCCAAAAAAGTGTGGCCTTGAATGCATCAAGTACTGTCCAGTAAACAAGTCTGGTGCCGATTGTATCATATTAAATGAAGAGAACAAAAAGGCCCAGATTGATGAAAACATTTGCAACGGCTGCGGTATTTGCGTAAAGGTATGCCCTTTTGATGCAATAACTATTATCAATTTGGCAACAGAGCTTGCAACAGACAAGGTTCACCAGTATGGAATAAACTCGTTTAGGCTCTACAAGTTACCTGTTCCAAAAAAAGGCGAAGTAGTTGGTCTGCTTGGAAGAAATGGAATGGGAAAAAGTACAGTTGTAAACATTCTATCAGGAAACCTAAAACCAAACTTGGGAAATTATGCAGAGCCGCCAGATTGGGATGCTATTCTAAAGTACTATAGCGGAACTGAGCTAAAATCACATTTTGAGAAAATAAAAGAAAAACAAATCAGAGCCTCGATAAAACCACAGCAGGTATACAACGTAGCAGAGGCCTTTGATGGCACAGGAAAGGAGCTTTTAGAAAAGTTTGACGAGCGCGGAGTTGCTAGAACTTTGGTAAAGGAGTTAGGACTTGAAAATTCAATTCACCATACGCTAAAGGAGCTAAGCGGTGGTGAGCTGCAAAGGCTTGCAGTGGCAGTTGCAGCTTCTAAGGATGTCGACTTTTACTTTTTTGATGAACCATCATCGTATAACGATGTCTATCAAAGAGCAGGTGTTGCAAGGGTAATTCACAGTCTAGCAAAGATTGGGAAAAGCGTGATGGTTGTAGAGCATGATCTTACTTTGCTTGATTATCTAAGTGACTATATCCAAGTATTGTATGGGGTATCAGCTGCATATGGAATTGTTGCAGGTGTTCTTTCAACAAAGGTTGGAATAAACGTCTTTTTGGACGGTTACCTCCCTAGTGAAAACGTAAGGTTTCGTGACAAAAAGTTCACATTTGATGCATCATCGTCAGTCGATGATTTTGCACAAGGCGATGTGATAATCTCATATCCATTGCTTGAAAAAAAGTATCCGTCGTTTTCTGTCTCAATTGAGCCAGGCGAGGTAAGAAAGGGCGAAGTTCTTGGAATTATGGGCGCAAATGCTTTGGGAAAAACAACGATGATGAAGATGATTGCAGGTGTTGAAAAGCCAGATTCTGGTGAAATAGACAAAAAGGTAAAGATCTCCTACAAGCCTCAATACCTGACAAACGATATTGACATGGAAGTTGTTGCATTATTGGATAAGGCAAACGGCGGTCCCATTATGGGATCAGTTGAAGAAGAGCAAATAATTGATCCTCTGCAAATCAAAAAACTTTACAACAAATCTGTAAAAAACCTCTCAGGTGGTGAGCTACAAAAGGTTGCAGTAGCGTCATGTCTTTTGCAAAAAGTTGATCTTTTTGCACTTGATGAGCCATCAGCCTTTTTGGATGTAGAAGATAGAATTGTCATTGCAAAGTTTATCCAAAAATTTGTCCGATCCTATGGAAAATCTGCCATCATAATAGACCATGACTTGCAGCTTATGGATTTGATTTCAGACAAGATGGTAATTTTTGAGGGGATCTCAGGTGTGAAAGGAAACGCAACAACGCCTCTATCAAAGGTTAATGCCATGAACAAGTTCCTAAAGTCACTTGATATTACCTTTAGGCGCGATGAAAAAAACCTCAGACCACGTGTCAACAAAGGCGAAAGCAGGCTAGACAAACAACAAAAAGAGTCTGGCCATTTCTATTACAGGAATTGACACGAATGCTAAAGCGCGCACTTGAAAGCGTGCTTTCAGAAAAAGAAAATGCAGAGATTTTTTCTGCATTTGATCAAATTGGAGATATCATAATAGTTAGGATACCTGACTTGCTGCTTGGCAAAAAAGAGATTATCGGAAAAACACTGCTTGAGCAAATCAAAAATGCAAATACGGTTTTTTGCCAGTCCTCGCCTGTTGAAGGCGACTTTAGGATAAGAGATTTGGAGCTTCTTGCAGGCGAGAACAAGACACAAACCGAGTACAAGGAGTTTGGATGCAGGTTTATAGTTGATGTAGAAAAGGTGTTTTTTTCCCCACGGCTTTCAACTGAGAGAAACAGGATTGCCGATTTGGTAGAAGATGGCGAGACTGTAATCAACATGTTTGGCGGCATTGGAATGTTTTCAATAATGGCTGCAAAAAAGAAGAAATGCATAGTCTACAACATTGACATTAACCCAGATGCTGCCAAATTATGTGAAAAAAATATTTCATTAAACAAGCTTGCAGGAAATGTCATTTCACTGCATGGTGATGCTGCACAGATAATCAACGAAAAACTGAAAGGAAAAGGCGACAGGGTTTTGATGCTCCTTCCTGAAAGATCAGACGAATTTTTAGACTCTGCAATATCTACTGCTAAAAAAAATGGGATAATTCACTACTATTCACACATCCATGCAGACAAAAAGACTCTAGCCCCCAAGTTATCAGAAAAACATTTTCTTGAGATTACGCCAGTCAAATCAGAAATACTATACTCTAGATTGGTAAGGGCAGTAGGTCCTAGATACTACCAAACTGTAGTTGATGCAAGAATATCAAAGTGAGATTATTTTTTTTCCTCATCGTCACTTATAATAGATGACGGCCCTGACTTTGTAGTTGCCATGGTATATCCAATCCAAGAAATTACGCCCAATATTCCACCTGCAATCATCAAAACAGACAGATGTAGTACGATTGGACTCCATTCAGACAGCATTAGCAAATACGCGTACACAAAAAAGGCAACAATGCACACAACAAAGATCGTAATTCCAAGTGCCTTGCGTCTTTGCATTGCGCTAAAGCCTGTCAGCAGTTATTTATTTTAATCTAGTAAGTAAACTCGATTGTCATAAGATAAGCATCTTCGCCGTCACGATAGTATGACTTGAGTCTCTGTTTTATGATAAATCCCATTTTTTCGTATAATCGTACTGCCTCATTGTTGCTGCATCGAACCTCAAGGTATAGCTCATCACATTTTTTTATTTGCACTCCCTTGAGTGATTCTTCGACTAGCGTGCGTCCAATTCCCTTTCTTCTATGCTCGTCAAGGATTGCAACCGATACGACGTGGCCTTTTTTTACAAATCCAAGTTTTTTAAAATTGGAAAACCCGTATTCGGTTTTGCACATTATGTATCCTATAACGCGTCCGCCAATTTCTGCTACAAGAAATGCCTCTGGAAGCTCAGCAAGCAGGCTTTCATAGAAATAATCTGAATAGTGCTCAGGAAGTGTCTTCATGTTTATCTCCATGATTGATATTAGATCGCTTGCCTCACATCTTCGAATTACACAGTCGCCAATCTGTCGCAGTATTACTTGCAATAATGATACTTTCAATTATCAAATATTTAATTATAGACTGCAAAAGCAATTAATGGACTAGTTTTAGTTTAAAAATGTGAGCGAGCCAACACAGGAAGAAGTAATTTCGACTGTTTCATCAATTTTTAAAGTAAATAACATAACAAGTTCCCCTGAGAGTCTAAATTTTCAAATAGATGATGAGGATTTTAAATCAAAGTTTGTCTATCTTGCTCAACGATTGGAGCAAAGAAACCTAATTTGCAGAATGAGAAAGGATTCTTACGGAACCTACATACTTGTCAACAGATTCCCGCCTCAAAAGAAAGGATGGCTCTCAAAATCATGGACTCCGCGAATACTGTTTGGCATAGTTGTGGCATTGGTAATGGTTGATGGGTACTATAGAACTGAAGGTGCAAACTCGATTGTATACATTGGCGAGCCGTTTGATATGGCAGTCTTGTACACATTTTCGCTTCTTGGCATTTTGGGAATTCATGAGGCAGGACATCTAGTTGCTGCTAAAATGCACAAGATAAGGACAACTTGGCCCTACTTTATTCCAGGAATTCCAATTTTTGGCATTCCAACGTTTGGCGCATTTATCCAGTCAAGAGGATTGACAATAAATCGCGACATTTTGTTTGATGTGGCAATTGCAGGACCGATAGCAGGGCTAGTTATTGCAATAATTGTTTCAATATTTGGCGCCTACACATCACCTGTAATTGATGTTCAAACAGCAGACGAGTTGTTTGAAAGATCAGAGCTTGTCAAAATGGAAGACAACATATTGTTAACTCTAGCACTTGCCGCGTTTGGAAAAAGTGGAGAAAACACCGAAGTTATCATGTCTCCAATTTTGTTTGCAGCGTGGCTTGGATTTTTAATTACGTTTTTGAATCTGCTTCCAGCATGGCAGCTTGACGGTGGCCATATTGCACGTGTAATGTTTGGAGAAAAGTGGCACAGGATTGCAACGTATGCAAGCATGGGCGTTCTTGTTTTACTTGGATATTGGGTGATGGCAATGCTAATTCTAATGCTTAGCTCACGTAGTCCTGGTGCAACACCACTTGATGATATCTCGCCGTTATCTAAGAACAGAAAAAGATTGTATGCTGTTGTGATAGCTTTGGCAATTTTGTGTGCGCCGTTGCCTGTTTCCATTCTACCTTAGCAAAAGTCGTGCGCCGTCTGATACAACAACAACTTTTTGCCTGGCGCCCTGCACCTTTAAGATGTGATTCATTGCTTGTGCAACCCCACTAAATGAGAGAATGTTTAATTTTTTCAAGTAAAATTCAGGAAGTATAGAAACTATTCCGACTTGAAACTTTTTTTGAAGCTCAGTCAGAAACAGTAGAGTTTCCATCCCGTTGATGTATTTGGCCGGTTTTTTTAGTCTGTCAAGGCTCATTTGTCCTTCGATATAGTATTGAATTGCACTAGAGCCAATGCCGTGAGTGCACTCTGCAAGAAGTACTGCTAGTCCTTCGTTTCGCACTGCCTCGCTACAGTTCCAAAGAGCTGAAAGTGATTTGTCAAGTGAGTCGTTGCTTGATTCCTTTCCTGTGCTGATGATAAGTGTTCTGTGTTTTCCAATTTCTTTTGTTGCCGACTCTACAAACGGTTTTGAAACTGACATTGTAGAAGAAGGATGACCTATTGCTAGATCAACAATGCCATTAGAGTTTGAGGCAATCTCTATTGCAAATATCTCAAATTTATCAACAAACTGTTTTGCGACAGAAACGTTTTCAACATCTTGCCCTGGAGCTGGGAGTTCGCCCTTTCGTTTCTCATATGCCAAAAGCATCTCCTCTGCTCCAAATTTTCGAAGCAGTCTTGTTGCTATAGACTCAAAGCCAAACAGACCGTCAAATTCCATTTCGCCAATAAAAACTAGATTCGAGTTTGAAAGCTCAGGTTTTTCAAATTCCAAAATAGAGCTGCCTTCTGGCAAGCTGTTCTTTAATGCATCCATAATTTTTTTTTCTGCAAATATCCGTGGAATGCGAAATGATTTTTGCTCACATTTTGCAAAAAGTGCAAGTAGCGTTTTCTGTACTGCCTTTGAGTTATTCAAAACTACGATTTCAAGAGGCTTTGTCAGGTCAAGTGGGTCAAGTCTTGAGCTGATTTCTGTGTCCGCAAGGGTTTTTCCTTCTGCGGCTAGCTGCTGGCCAAGGTTTTCTGCCTGTATGTCAAGCACAACGTCTGTGGGTCCATAGTTAAGCCAGATTTCAGGCATAGTTGAATCAAAAAACAAACCAAAATAAATCCAGCACAGTTAATTTTGGTGTGGGATTTGTGAAAGAGTTTGCTGTTTTTTTACATCAAAATGACGCGATCAAGTTTGGTGATTTTACGCTCTCAAGTGGCAAGAAAAGCTCCTACTATGTGGACCTGAGGGTTGTTCCAAGCTTCCCACACCAGTTTCGCAAGATGGTAAAAGACCTCCAAGCGTTAATTTCAGATCAAATTGGTTATGACAACTTTGACTGTCTTGCATCTGTCCCAACAGGGGGTCTTGTGATTGCATCTGCTTTGGCAATTGAGACTGTAAAGCCGCTTGTCTATGTCAGATCACAACCAAAAGAGCACGGGACCTCAAAGTCAATTGAGGGTAAAATAGAAAAAGGGGTAAAAATTTTGATGGTAGACGATGTGGCAACAACTGGCACATCCGTTTCAAATGCCATAACTTTACTAAAAGAGGCTGGCGCGAAAATAACCGATGTATATGTTGTCATAGATAGGTTGGAAGGCGCAGATAAATTATTACAATCACAGGGAGTAAAGATTCACAGTCTGACTAACATCTTGGAAATTACAGAAATTCTACATAAGGAAAGTTTGGTCTCAGATCAAGTGCTTGAAAAAGTAAAAAATCAGATAAAATAGTCTAGTCGTAGATCATTAGTTTCTTTTCTTCAAGTGTTGTATGCAAGTTGTGAATTGCGCGGTACACGTCTTCTTCCTTTTTTGCACCAGTACATACTAGTTTGCCTGATGCAAACAAGAGTAGCACGGTTTTTGGATCAAGCATTCTGTGTATCAGGCCTGGAAATTGCTCTGGTTCGTACATGCTTCTTGACAGTATTCGAGCGGCTGATTCAAGATGGATTTTTCCGCCAAGGTTTCCAGATGCTACCATGTTCTGGATTGTAACTACAGGGTCTTTTTTGACTTTGATTTTTCCTTTTCTTAGCTGTTGTACTACTATGTTTACAGCCCTTACTGCCATGTCAGCTGACTTGCTTCCGGTACAGACCATCTTGCCTGAAGAAAAAATCAGCGTCGCAGTTTTTGGACTCTTTAGTCGATATACAAGTCCAGGAAATTGTTCTGGATGGTACTCTGTTTCTGGAAAGTTTTTTGTAATTTCGTTTAGGTCCATTCTCTGATCAACGGTTGCAGATGCAACTACGTTTTCAATGCTTACAATAGGTTTAGTCTGCGGCACTTCTCGTGTTTTTATAAAAAGGCTTTATATATACTGCGAAATTCTTTTTGCCTAAAATAAATTCGCAAAACCTAACAGGTTAAGGGCAGCTCAGACAAATGCCTTCACATCATTTTTCAGATATAACTCTGATTCTTCATTGCGGCCAACAATTCTAGTGTAAAACTCATTTTAAAACTAATGTAGAGTGGGCCCGAAGGGCTTCGATCCCTTGGCTCACCGATTATGAGTCGGTTACTCTACCAAGCTGAGTTACGGGCCCTACGAAAAAACAGCTTTGTTTTCAGTATAAAATGTTATAGACACTAACAATAAGTCTCGTAACAACCATCAAGCAAAAGGTTTTGCGCCAAAAGCGACCTTTCTGCAATTTTTAGCAGATTCTCGTTTTGAGAATTTCTTTCCAGTATCTTTTGCCATGTTTTTGCATGTCTAATGTCTGCTTCCTTGTGAATCTCAAAGTATTGCGTTGCATCATAGTCTGTAATGCCATAGAACTTGTTTAGTCCCTCAAGCTTTGTCTGGCTTATTTTTGGGATTTCTTTTTCAAGTGCATACATTGCAGCTGCGCCACCTTCAAGTGAGCCCATAAGTGAGGATATTTCAGATATTGCCTTTTTTGTCTTCTCAAGACCCTCGTATTTTTCAAGCTCGCTTTCTGAAACACCCAAGGCTTTTGCAAATCTAGTCCAAGGTACGATGTGTTCTGATTCTTCTTTTTGGTTTGCCCTAAGCTCATCAAGATTTGATTGAGGCGCATATTTTGCAACACTTGCAACAAATGATGGGACCTGCTTTACGAGCTGAAAGTATTCCTTTGAATAGCCTGAAAGTGATTCTTGTGATAACTTGCCATCAGACCACATTTGGTAAAATTGATGTTTTAAAAGACTATGCTGTTCAATTAGTTCATCGATTTTTTGGATTAACAAACTCATATGATTTATCCAAAGCAGCTGATAATAAAATCTTTGGCAGGTTCCAAAAGATTTTATGGATAAAATAAAAATGCAACTAGGGCTCCTGTGGTGTAGACCGGTCAAGCATACCGCCCTTTCAAGGCGGTGATCCCGGGTTCAAATTCTCAGCGATGAAAATCCCGGCGGGAGCACCTACAAGTATTAATACCATAAAAAAAGTAGTTGGATCTGGACTGATTTTGGATAGAAAAAATATCGAGATAAATCCACTTCTTGAAACCTACAACAGGTACATCAAAAAAATCAACCAAGTTTTGAGCTCAGAGCTTAGCCTGTATTCAGAGTCCGAGTTCAAGGATCCACTGATTTATGCAATCGAAAACGGCAAGCGAATCAGACCGCTGATTTTGGTCCTGGCATCAGAAAGTGTCGGACATGCAGACGAGAATGCATATGTTGCAGGATGTGCAGTTGAGCTATTACATACAGAATCTGTAATTCATGATGATATAATCGACAATGAAACGCTGAGACGACAAAAGGATCCATTTCATATCAAGTATGGCTACAACACAAGCATTCTGACTGGAGATTTTGTCTTGGGATTTATTCTAAATATTTGTGCAAAGCTAAACAATCCAAGAATTACAAAGGACTTGGCAACAACTGCAATGCTTATGAGTGAAGGCGAGATGATAGAGGGAAGGCTTGAGACAAGTGAGGATTTAACATTTAATGATTATCTCAAGGTCATAGAGTACAAGACGGCAACTGCCTTTGAAACTGCGGCAAAGCTTGGAGCCATCCTTGGTGGAGGTACAGAAGAGCAGATAATGTCGCTTTCAGAGTATGGAAAAAATATCGGTGTTGCATACCAGATAAAAGATGATCTTAGGGACTGGAAAAACGAGGACAAGCTGTTCAATCTTTTGGTGAAAAAAAGTTCTGATCCACGTGATGTCTTCAATCATATGGAGGAGTTGCTTGAAAAATATTCCTCCATGGCAAACATCGGCCTAAGAAAGATAAAAGACTCTGATGCAAAAACAAGTTTAGAAAATCTAATTAAATTTACAATGTTTAAGGTGTAACTGCAAGGCTTGGAACTGCAGTTTCAACAAACTGTATTATTGGATCCGGATACACTCCTATTCCAACAATAAATATTATAGAAAATATCATGACTGCAACTACAGATGCAGGTTCTCTGACTCTTTTTTCTGTCTCGCCTTCAAAGTACATCTTGCGGATAATCCAACCATAGTAAGCTAGCGACAGTGCGCTGTTTAGGACACCGGCTATTGCAAGCCATGGTGTCCATGGCGCAACAGCTCCTGCATCAAGTGCAGCTCCAAACAAAATCAGCTTGCTCCAAAATCCGTTTAGTGGAGGGACACCAGCTAGTGCCAAAAGTGATATCACAAGTCCTAGCGATGTTATTGGCATTGACCTGCCAAGCCCCTTTATCTTATCAAGGTGGCTTGATGCCAGAGTTGTGACAATTCCTGCTACTGCAATGAATGCTGCGCCTTTCATTACTGCGTGGTTTAGGATGTGAAATAGCGAGCCCTGAATGCCAATTGCAGTGTATGGTGCGATTGCAAGGCCAATTAGGATGTATCCTGCATGGCCAATGCTTGAATAAGCAAGGACTCGTGCCAAATTCTTTTGCATAATAGCAGCTATGTTTCCAACAGTCATTGTCATTACAGCAATTACTCCTAGTGCAAAGGTCCAGTCAAGTGATAATGCAATTGAGCCCATCACAATTACTCGAAGTGCTGCTGCAAAGCCTGCCTTTTTTGTTCCAGCAGCCAATAGTGCACTAATTGTTGGCGGTGCGCCCTCGTAGGTGTCAGGAAGCCACATGTGAAACGGTACAAGGCCCATCTTGAATCCAAATCCTGCAACAAACATTGCAATTGCAAGTAGTGCAAGTGGCAACATTTCAGAGTCAATTGTTGCAAATGTCTGGATTACATCACCAATGTTTGTAGATCCTGTCAGGCCATATGCAATTGATATTCCATAAATGATTATTGCAGATGAAAGTGCGCCAAACAAAAAGTACTTGAGTGCAGCCTCATTTGATGACGGATCCTTTTTCATAAATCCTGCAAGGACATATGTTGGGATGCTCATCAGCTCCCATGCAACAAAAAGCATTACCAGGTCTGTCGAGTATGCAATCAGTACCATTCCGATTGTTGATAGCAAAATAAGTGAAAAGTAGACAGCAGGATGTGATTTTTTTCTCATATAGTTGAATGATCCAACTGTTGTGAATATTGCAACAATTAGCATCGCGATTGCAAAAAGTGATCCAAATGTGTCATCAGCTAAAACGTCTTCTGTAAATATTGCAGCAGGTGCTATGTTGTTTGCAGCTATTTGGTAAATCACATAACCAATTGATGCAAAGAGTGCGCCAAGTGCAATTGCACCATAAAATGATGACGAGCCATGTTCCTTTCTTGCTACACTGATTACAGGAATTAGAACGCCGATTGTTCCAAGTATTGCAACTATAATCATTGGAGTTGATGTAAGCTCGATCATTTCATCTCACCTAGATTAGCAAAATCAGGACCACGAAGAGAATTCCTGCTCCAAAGACGTAAAGATATGACTGTGCGACGCCTGTCTGTGTTCCCTGAACTACCTTTGCGCTCCACGCTACTGCACGTTCAAAACCCATGTTAATTCCCATATCAATTACTATTCTTTCAAAATACCTCCACATACCTCGTGCAAGCCATAATGGTGCAATTACAAAACCCCAATAGATTATTGCGTTAAGGTACCACCTGTTTAGAATTACTTTGTGAATTGCATAAAAGAAAAGATTTGAATTTACAAACTTGACAGGATCAACCCACCTGCCAATGTAGAATATGTATCCTAGACCAAACCCGATTGCAAAGGCAGCAAGTGATGCACCAAGTGCTATTGGGTTTATTCCTGACAAGAATCCAGGCAATGAAGATGATTCCTCTTCTACATGAACTGAGTGAATTCCAAATGATTCATCAAGATATTCGGTGAAGAGCTCATGAATTCCCTCCTCTGCGGTTAGTCCGATCACACCAATTCCAATTGTTAGTACAGCAAGTATTCCGTATGGAACCCACATTGACATTGGAGCCTCATGGATGTGGTGTCCCTCGCTTTCCATGTGTTCAATGTG
>JAUYOQ010000006.1 GCA_030697975.1 Nitrosopumilaceae archaeon
AATAACATTATTAGTGAAATTATGTGACATTTCAAACAAAAATGAATGAGAAGGAACAAACAAATATAAATACATATAATCAAGGTAAATAAAAAATGTGTCATTTCGTATTTTAAAAAATAAACAAACAAAACAAAACGATCAAAATATATTCACACGACACTTTACCTTTTGATCCAAACACACCAGTGAGAGAAAATGTGAGTCACCAAACCATTTTTCAATAGAACCAGATATTGATAATTTCAAAACAAATATATATAATACAAAATTTAGAATGAGGTACAATTTTATGAATAAGATATATACCTCGCTGGGCTGGATGAACTGACAATGGTTGACCACAAACCGAATGATCCGGCTTAAGGTTCTGACATATACCTCCCTCTGCTAAAAGGACAACATGTAGTTGATGTAATTCTATTAATTTCTCCTGCGTTAAACCACAACAATCTGCCATATTTCCACTTTTTTAATAAAAATGACAATGTTTGGTTTGTGAAAATTTCAATATTCTGAAATAAGAAAATATCTTGAAAAGACAAATTTTCAGTTTTATACACACCAGTATGTGTTTTAGAGTTTTGGAGCGTTTGTGTTTTCATAAAAACATATCGGTGAGTTTTTCCAGTGGTTTTTCGAAACAAACCGAAATGTGTTTCTATAAAAACACGACCCAAAACCACAAAAACTAGGGTTTTCAGATGAATACATAGAAAAGTGAAATGGATGTATAAATGTTGGATTTGGTCATTCAAGGTCAGTCAGAACGAAATATATTATCGAAATCGAAGAAGACATACATCTCAAAGTGCAGAGTAATGTTTAGAATATTAAACAAAATGACTGAAATTAGATATGACGCCTTGCACATTAATCCAGAAACTGACGAGCCTTTTGAGCACACGGGGTTAGCCGAAGGACTATTTAAATTACGACTTCCTATTTCTGAAAGACATGTACAGTTCAATTGACGACGCATTACCAAAACAATGTGGTAAACGAAGACTACAATTAGAGGACACAACAAATGGAATTGTAGAGAATGATAATAACACTGCTGATGAATTGAATCCTGAGATGAACAAAATCACAGAGACAACTCAAAACTACAAAGACACAGGACTGTTATATGTTTTCACAACAAGATGGTGATGCTCTAGTAGGTCGCACTGTTGCACAGTTAAAATTAGATGCAGATGAATTCGACATTATAGCACCGCATTTTAGCCCTGAAACATTAATAGAGTTATATGATTATGGATGGGATTTTTTTGTGGATGGATACATCAACTATCCTGAGTCTTTTCAAAGAGTAGTACCATTTCTACTGGCGTCGCTTGTGTATAAAGGTCATCTGCAAGAACTTTTGCATGTGGACCATCCTTTATTTTCACACAGAATATTTACAAGTACTAGTAGACATACTATTGCGGCTAATAGCACCTCGAGCTTTCAAAACTTGCCTCCTCAAAGAAAACCTAGACAAACTATGGCTTGAAGACAATGATTGTAGTGTCGTTATTATATATATTTTTATGTGTCATTATCAATGTTGATTGTTCTGTATAATTAAGAAAAGCTGAGTAACTCAGACATAAAATGGGAAAGAGGTGATAGAAACATGACTACATAATATTGCAGTATGAGTAGCAAGTACTGTATACGAAGAAGTAAAGTAGTGCAGCAACTGACTAGAAGCACTGTGAAGTAGAAGTGATATAATGATAATAAAATGCTTGATTGTATCAAGTACATGTATTATATGCGCAGATGCGCACTTCCCGAATTAGGATTTCTTCGTAATAATGTAGTAACTATAAATTATAAACTAGTCTATCGTCAAATTTTTTCTACACTATACATACATCTATACATCACCGCCCATGATCATTCTTCATTCGGTCATTCACTCATTCACACATGCAAAAATCACAAATCGTCTAATCTAATCTACAGTAGTACTGTAATCTAATCCTACAGTAAACTACTATTAAGATTTCATTTAATAACATTTTATTAGTAGCATAAAAGTGAATGTGGGCTAGCCCATTGTTGTTGAGGAAACGTATTATCAAAAATACCAAATAAATACAACCTACTTATTACATACGTGTTCATAAGAAGCATACACAGACACACACACTGGTGCATATAAACGATGGACAAAAAAGAAAAAATTTGGAATTTATAGCAAGCACTACATGTTGTCGATAGTTTGATACGGACATCCAACCATTTGTTTACCTATTTATTCATTTACATCAACATTTACCTCATATATATAATACCATAGATAACTAGTCAGTACTCTAGCTATTAGTTAAGATATACATGATTATAATAGTTAATGGTATATTACCAAGCTATACTGTTAGTATAATGTGGAATCTATGGATATTTGTGGATGCAACTGGTGCAATATGTCCATATCATAACATCACCACAGTATGATCCAGTCTATGGAAAAAATTAATTGGCATTGCAATTAATTGCAATTAATTGCAATTAATTGGCATTGCAATTATTACTAATTGCTTGCACTAGACAAGAAATTAATTTAATTGCACAATTTCACCTCCCAATACTATTGCAATTAATTGCAATTAATTGCTCTTGCCATACCGGCATTTTACCGAAACGTAACGTCATTTTACAGTTAAAATTCAATTGAATATTCAAATTACAAAATGCAACTCGGAACTATTCCAATGTCATCTAATGATTTCAGTGGTCCAGATATTAGAAAAGCATTTGTGTATTGCAGATAAATTGACTGCAGCCATTTTGACTGGAAATGGAAGACAAAATGCATATACTGTTCCGCTTGTCGGATGCGCATCTCACAGGCTTAATTT
The DNA here is from genome assembly GCA_030697975.1 of Nitrosopumilaceae archaeon. Classification (GTDB taxonomy): domain Archaea; phylum Thermoproteota; class Nitrososphaeria; order Nitrososphaerales; family Nitrosopumilaceae; genus VHBM01. The sequence continues at coordinate 2,859 of JAUYOQ010000006.1, forward strand.
ATCAAGAACTAATTTTTATGATGGACACAGAGCAACTATTGAACAAGTTGATTTGTTAATGTCCAAACTGAAAACATTAAAAAATGCAAGTAAGCTTCGAAAGAAAACACATCTTCGTCCAACTAAACGAAACATTACGAGATGGTCATCAACACGTAAGATGCTTATAAAATGTTGGAAAATATATCCAGTTCTTCAAAACTGTAATTTTGACCGTAGTGTCTTGGATTTAGTGCCAAATCTTGCTATGTTAAGTGACATTACAGATATGATTAGGGAAGATGATGACTTCGAATCAGTCTCAAAAGCATTACAATTTGAAGGTGATAAAGCGACGGATATGTACGCAACGCGAAAGCTCTTTGATGGTTTAATAGAGATTTATCCACAAAGTAGTGATTATCTGGTACCTAATTCTAATATAGTCCACTCTCCTGTTTTTGAGTCTGCTGTGTGTAAAGTTCAAGGCAAACTAGAGAACCTTCTGAGTCAAAGCGAAAAAAATAGTTTGAAACGGTTTCTTAAAATTCCATTACCAAATAATGCTAGTAACCAACTTGATGCTGACGATGATGATGACGCTGAGCTATCTTTTGCAGAGAGAATCACGAATAATATTCGTGCAGAGAAAAGGCAACGAACAGATGTATCTAAATATAAATCACTTAAACATGTTTGCAAGGACTCTAATATTGTGGAACGCCTTTTTAGTAGAGCAAAATTAATTATGCGAGATCATAGAAAGCACATGTCACCATATCACTTGGAAATGTTGTTGATGCTTAGATGTAATTCTGGAATGTGGAATGTGCAAACAATAGACAACATTATCAAAGAAAATAAGGTCATTGAAGCACCAACACCAACTACTGAAGGTAGTGACTCTGATAGTGACGAGATTTAATATGTTTTAGTAGACGCAATGTATTGTAGAAATTGATCTTACTTTTACACCCACAAATTGCGTATTTGGAAGTAAAAATTAATTAATTAGAAGTTATATTAGCTTGAACATAAGCGAAGTTTTTTTTTACTTTTAATTGCAATTATTACTAATTGGGTTACGATAGAAGGCAATTAATTACATTGCAGAAATATTGACCCCAATACTATTGCAATTAATTTATTCCATAGACTGTTTATTACTAAGCTGCATCTAAGTAAAATTATTAGGAGGGTGAGCTTGAAATGGTTTATAGAATATTGGAAACGTAAATATTGACGAAGAGACGAGATTAGTAGTAGGAAATCACCGGGTTCTGTCCCTTATAACATTCATGACTTCCTAACAAAGTGACAAAATATACAGTACTGTAGCAAGAAAATCGGCATGTTAATAAAAATTATTATTACTAATTTGTAAAGTAAATGTAACAATTTTTGCCAATAGCTAATATTAATAATGCCATCTGCTTTCCAATCACACCTAAAAAATATCCGAATAACGCAAGTACA
>JAUYOQ010000025.1 GCA_030697975.1 Nitrosopumilaceae archaeon
CCATGAATATTCACAAAATTTTTCACTGTGGGCTACATTTAGTTCTTTAGCTGTAATCTAAATAAATGGAATCTCTTTGATGAAAATATTGAAAAAGGTATTTGTTAACGGGTATGGTTCAATTGGCAGTAGAATTGCACATTTCATAAAAGATGATCCTGATATCAAAATAATCGGCGTAGGCAAGTATTCTCCTGATCAAGATGTAAACACTGCTATATCAAGAGGCTTTGATGTTTACGTACCACAAAAAAAACTTGGCTTGTTCAATGAATATAAAATTGCAGGAACAATAGAAAATGCACTTGATGACTGTGATCTAGTATTTGATGCATCCCCTGGCGGATATGGATATCAAAATAAAAAAAATCTATATGAACCAAAAGAATTGATGGCAATATATCAGGGTGGGGAGACAGTTTATGGTGAAAATGCAGTATCTGATTTACTTTTTAATTCAAGAGTAAATCACACGCAAGCATTTGGCAAAAAACATGTAATGCAAGGAAGCTGTAACGTCACTGGAATTGGAAGAATATTACAACCTCTTCGTGAAAAATTTGGAAACAGAATCATCAGATTTGATGTTATATTGGTAAGAAGGTGTGCAGATCTTGAACAAACTGATAAAGAAGTTGTAGATACAATTGAATGGAAAGAAAGTCCTCACCATGGTGACGATGTAAAAAGTTACATGGGAAAAGATACTCCATTGTTTCTTCGTGCAATCAAAGTTCCAACAAGGCAAATGCATCTACACATTATGGATATAAGGTTCAAAGATTCTGCTCCAAAGCCATCAGAGGTCTTGCAAATTTTTAAAAATGAAAATGGTGTTGCTATTCTCTGGACTGCAAAAGGAACAAAAGAAGTTCGTGACTTTGCAAACACTATGAATTTTAGCTTTAAAGATACAAACATGATTCACATTCATGCAAACATGACTGAATCAGTTGGAGATACTGTAAAGATAATGTATTCTGATGATCAAACTGGAATAGTTATTCCTGAAAACCATATGTTGATGCAGGCTATGCTTTTTCAAAGAGAATATGATAAGGCATTCAAGCACACCGAAGAGCTTTTTCATATAAAAGAAAAGAAAAAGGCATTAGAAGATCATTTTGCACGAAAGAATTAGCAGTAACGATCTAGTATGAACTAATTGTGATTTAGTTATTTTTTGTCACGTGGCGGTATTGCAAATCGATTTTGAGGATTGTTATGATAATCCACTGGTAACATTGGATCTTTTTGTCTGCCTGTTAATATCCCAACCACAACATCGTCTTTTTTGATTACTTCGTCTTTTATCATTTTCTTTATGCCAGCTGGAACAGCACCTGAAGCCATTTCACAATCAAACCCGTTTAGGCCAACAATTGACATTCCATCTAACATCTCAGAGTCAGATACCTCAACAACAACTCCATTTGTAAATTCCAATGCCCTTAATCCCTTTAGGATATTGACAGGTCTGCCAATTTGTATTGCAGTAGCTTTTGTCTTTGGCCTAATTCCGTTTTTATCAAGATGTTTGTAGTACTTTACAATTAATTCGACATTAGGTTTACCTTTGTTCCATCGAAGCTCAGTTTCTTCAAATTTACCATTGTATAACTCAAAGAGGGTATTTGCTCCTTCTGCATTTACAACTGCGATGCGCGGAATTTTTTTTATCCAATTCCATTCGTATAGTTCCATCAAACACTTGCCACAGCTTGACGTGTTTCCAAGTGCACCTCCTGGGTAAACTATCCAGTCAGGTGCTTCCCAGCCAAGTTGTTCTAATGCTCTGTATGGAATAGTTTTTTGCCCTTCTATTCTAAACGGATTTACAGAATTTACTGTGTACCCGTCATATTTTTTTGCATCTTCAAGTGATTTTGCTAGGGCATCATCAAAATTTCCATCAACTTGAATTATTTGTGTGCCAAACTGATATGCTTGACTAAGCTTGCCAGGTGCAACTTGTCCAGATGGAATATACACATCACATTCAATATCTTCATTTGCAGCATACATTCCTGCAGACGCTGATGTATTTCCTGTTGAGGCACACACAATTTTTTTTGCATTGACCAGCTTTGCATGAGTGATGGCAGTAGCCATGCCATTATCCTTGAATGAGCCGCTTGGATTGTATCCTTCTGGCTGTAGCCATAGGTTTTCGCTCTTAGTTTCAACAAAATGTGCAACCTTTGACATGTGATATGGTTTTGATTGTCTTCCTTCTGCTCCATCTAATGATACCAAATATTTTGAGCATTCTTCAGTACTTGCCGTATCTATTTGACAAAAGTTTAACAACTCACGAAACCGCCAGACACCACTTTCATTAAAAATATTATTTTGTGGGTTTCGTCTGTTGTAGAATAATTCTTTTAACACACGTGAAGGAATTTTTTTGTATTTTACATCTAAAAGATGGCCTTTATCACATTCAATTCTAGTACTAGATATGTCATATTCTAAACCGCAATGTGGGTCTATGCATTTTAGGTAAGCATTGTCTTGCAATGCAGATAGGAATTAATGTACTAATTTAAATTTAAAATAAAAAACACTGCCGTGCCTGATTTATCATGCTCAAACTTTTAGATTGGTCATGTACTATCAAACTCGGTAATGGTGGATTTTGATAATTATCTTAAAGGACTATTAAATCAAATTTTTGAATCATATCAATTACTAACTAATTTAGAGGACAAGACCGGAGATCTTGAAATAATAAAAAAAGAACTAGCAAAAATCAAGGGATTACTGCAAGTAATAATCAACAAATTGAACTCTATTGATAATAATTCAAATGATTGTGTTGAGTTATTGTCCGCGTCTGACGCGTATGTTAAAAATTATGACTTTTTTAGAGAAATAGAGACCATGTCAAAATTATATTCTGAGGACCCACATAGGCTACAAAATCTCAGGCAAACCATAATTGACTCTTTTAATGATAAAAAATTGATTGAAAAGATAGAATCTTTAATGGAGAAACTGTGAATATAATACATGAAAAAATGCGTCATATGTGGTTGCAAAGATCATAAATTGATTGGATGTTTTAACCACTGGTCAAAGCATTGCTCTTGTCATTATACAAATTAAAACTATTTTCTAATCTGAATCATTTGAGCTGCTTTTAGGGCCAGATCTGATATGAAAATTACTGCAACATTTGCACTCATTTTTTATACATTCGTCTTCTGTAAAATGGCCACAAATCCCACATTCGCAATGGGTCTTCATACTACTATATAGCGTTGGCTGGATATAACTAAAACTACGTATTTTTTGTCTAACAGGATACTCAAAATTATTTTCTAGATTTTGCTTTTTTGCTTGCAATTTTTGCATGTTTCTTTTCTGGCTTTGTGTTTTTGTTTTGAAGCTCTTTTTCTACTTCGGCTGCTTTGTCATCTACAACTTGGATTATTTCTTGGATCAGGCCATCAAGGTCACTATCGGACGCACGTGGTTCTACAGAATTTGCAATTTCATTAATCGTGCTTGAAATTTCAGCACTTACCTGATCAAAACTTTCTGGGTCTTCATATGCTTCATTATAAAGTGATTTTAAATTATTGACCTGACTAGCTATCTGATCAGTAACAGTGAGGCGAAATTTTGTGCCATTGACAACTATCTCCTTTGTTATCATAACTCAGCCTTCAATTATGGATCCTTATAGGTTTTCTTGCTCAGATTAAAAAAAGATGAAAATGTGATAATATGTTATTAAAATACGATATAGTCTAATGCCACAGCATCACTGATCAATGATGTGTGGCGTGAATTTACAACATAGCCATTTTTTATATCGTTTGCAGGAACCCATCTGTTTGTTGATGTATAGTGTCGCTTTTCAATTAATTCTTTTTCAATTTTATCTATGTCAAACTCGGCTTCTTCTACCTGCTGTGTATCAAGATGCTTTACTGTCACCAAAATTTTATTTATCTTGACTCTGTCGCCAAACTTCCAGTGTACAGGGGAATGTTCATCAGAAACTTCTAAAACCTTTATTTTCATCTCTTTTTTGCCAAAAATATCATGGCTTACAAGCATACGCTCGTCTACAAAATCTTCAAAGCTCATTATCTAAATTCAACTTTGTTATTAAATAACGATTCGGTGTTTGGTTT
>JAUYOQ010000042.1 GCA_030697975.1 Nitrosopumilaceae archaeon
GTTTACGAACAAAGCCCTTTTTTCAAAAACGCCCAATTTTATGGGGGGTTTAGCACTTGTTCGTAACTATTGCAGCCAACCCTAAAAACACCCCCATTGCCCACTAAGACTTGTATGATCTTTTTTTGGTACGAATAAAAGCTAAACCCCAATAAAACATCAAAAATTGGTAATTTATGGAACTTGGCAAACTACGTAAACTGTCAATGCCTGACTCGTATACCCATTATTCTCTGCTCCTACTTCCCATCCATTTCTGTTGTTAGATTCATCTTTAATTGGCGTGTTTTTGTAAATGTACATTGTGTCCAATCCTTTTTCTACGGTATATCCTCCACCTGTAGCATAATCTCCACTATTGCACCATACTTTATCTAATGGAATGTCATTGTTAGGGTCTATTCTTACACTGTCTTGCATAAGATAAATCCCGACTTTTTCAACCTCAGGTACATATTCTTTAATCTCAGGTGCACTTTCTTCTGATCCTACTTTGACAGAGACTGAGATCTCTTTTTCTTTAATAGACTCCATTACTTTTTGTTTGAGTTCGTCATCAAGTATTGTAGCTATTCCAATTTCTTGCCATTTTTTAGCAGTTGATTCCTTTACACATGCATTTTTATCTGCATTAACTCGATATACTGGAACCAAATCTATCATACAACCACCATTTTTATTAATTTCTTGACTTTGAGCGGGAGTTCCAATTATTTGAGCTAGACCTAATTGCGACCATCGCAATGCGCCTGGAACATCAATGCAAAGATAATCTTTCCCATAGAATCTATACACTAGTACTTGTTCTTGCCTGCACTGAACCTTGCTGTTATCTGTTGTCACCTTATACTCAATGGCAAACGTCGGAAGCAGTGATGATGTAAATAATACAGTACACAGGATTCCCATAAAAATTGTAAACATTATCGTATTTTTCATATTATTTTTCTTTTTAGTGGTTGTGATACGATGTATTTAGATATGGTGTCTACAGTCATTTATGGATTTATAGAGTATTTTTTGATAAAATCACCTTTAAAATGTTTTCATTATGAAACGGCTTGTCTTTTCGCTCATATCTAATACTTGGTTTATGGCATCAAGCATAATCTGCTGTGTAAACCGTTCAACGTTATCTAACACCACATATGCTCCCACTACAACTTTACCATCTTCTCTAAAGATCCTATGAACTGTCCTTATGGAGTCACAAAAGTCTTTAACTGAATTTTTGAATTTTTGCTGCTCTTCTTCATTTAATTTCAAAAATCTTGCAGTATGTCTATTCTGTAAAAAGATTTTCCCGCCTAAAACTATCACACCTGACTGTTTTTTTGGCTCAAAAATCTCAATTGGAATTTTATATGCTCCTAAGCCCTTTATTATAAAGCGAAAAACATCTTCCTCGGTTTTTGATTCTTTAAATGAATAATTTTCATGAAATAACCATCGTTCAATACTGTCTTGAAGTTGAGATCTAGACATGTTTTTTGAAATTTTTTGCCCAAATATGACTCTAGATAATTTTTGTTTTTGCACTTTTCAAGAGTTACTCATCTAGTCCAAATAATGAATATTTTCAAGATAGGATTAGAAAATTCCATAAACTTGCCGTATTTGTTTTACTACGCATATGTTATATTCATGTTTTAGATATTTTATGAATAACATGCTTTACAAAACCACTGTTATACTGACATTTGCTTCTTTAATCACATTAGTACCGTTAACACAGATCAATGCACAAGAATCTTATCTTCCAGAATGGCTAAAGACAAATGCTCAATGGTGGGCAACAGGCGAGATTTCTGACGAAGCATATGCAAAAGACATACAATGGTTACTTTCAAACCAATTAATATCTGAAATTCCACCTAGCATCCAAACTGACAATACGTCTGTATTAAGTTCAGATGTTCCTGAATTACAACAAATCATCAGAGATCTTGAATCAAGAATCAAATATCTTGAAGAACAACTCATGTTTGCTTCTGAACAAGGCATTCCTGGTCCTCAAGGGCCACTTGGGCCACAAGGCAAAGAAGGAAAACAAGGCATTTCTGGTCCAATGGGACCAGCTGGTCAAGGTCTTCCTGCAGTGCCATTATTACTTAGTCTTGGTGATCGTGGTACTAGTCTTACAACAGAGATGTATGTAGGTCAAGGAGTAGGTGCATTAGATTATAGCAACGCTAGAGTTTTATCTCCAATAGATGGAAGAATACAAAATCTTTACGTCTTAACAACTTTAGCAGTTAATGTACCAATCGATGTAATATTTGTCAAGAATGGGATTGACACTGAGTTAAAGTGTACTCTGGACTCAACAAGAACATGCACAGATTTAGTAGACACCGTACAAATCAAAGCATCTGATACGTTTGCCATTAAACTCGTGAAAAAGGCCCCTGCACCCATTGACAAATTTGGCTTGCAAGCTAGTATGATATTATTGCCTTCAGAATAACACACACGATGTTCTTATGATGTATTATATAATTACGGC
>JAUYOQ010000051.1 GCA_030697975.1 Nitrosopumilaceae archaeon
TTTTACACGTTCAAATTACAAAAATGGTCAATTTGCACATTTAGGGCGGGTCCATTTTTCTGACAAAAAACATCTACTTGACTTATTTAAAAAATTTAAAATTTTAGTTTTAGAACACAACATCACTACAACTGAAGTACCTAGAAAAAATAGTGTAATTGCAGTTTGGAATATAGTCGCACAAAAATAAATAAGTTGTTCTTATTTAGATCGTGCTTAGCCTTTGTTTCATAAAATCAATTGATTTTACTGGCGAAGGATCTGTTTTAGACATGATTGCCAAGTATATTGTAGAGTAATCCAACAGATAAATGAGAGTAATAATTTTAGAAAAAATATTTCCTTCGATGGAACAAATTTCTTTATACTCTACATTATTTTCTTTGAAATATTCTTTGAGAATTTCCCATCTTTCTTTAGTTTTAATGTAGTCATCTTTTCCTTGTAATAAAATTGGTTGAACATTAGAGGGTTTTTCCCATGAAACTATCCCATTATGAGAGGCTTCGATTACATCTTCTGCTATTGCGTGCATCTTTGCATTTTCTTGAAGTGAATTTTTAAATCGTATTGCAGCTGCCTGCAACCCATATGGGTAATAGATTAACGGCGTACCATTTACCCATTCAGCTAAATTTAGTGAGGGGTTTGATTCAGTTAAATTAGAAGAGGATATCTTCTTTTTCATTTCTTCTAACTTTGTAATGGATTCAATTACGTCAACTTTTGTTATTGGTAAAATAGGCATTAGCACATTCAAGGCGGTGTATAGATATGCTGTCAATGAAGCTCTAGGTGAATGCAGTAATGGAATTTTCTGATGTTCAATTCTGAATTTTTTACAATATTCTTCTAATTTACCTCTGCCAGAAAAGGCAACAATTTTAGCGTTTATTTTTTTTGCTGATTCTAAAACAGTCAATGTTTCAATAGTGTTGCCAGAGACACTTGTTGCTATAACCAAAGTATTGGAATTGACGGTATTTGGAAGATGGTATCCTTTTACTATAGATACATGAATATCTGTTTTTGAAAATATTGCAGAAAATATATCTCCAATAACACCGGATCCTCCCATCCCTGCAAATACTATATGCTCTACATTCTTGATGTCAATCTGAGATACTTTTTTATTGTAATATTCAGAAGCAAATGTTGGCCAGTTATCGTAAATTTCGTACATCTTTAAAGTATCATATTTTTGTAATGTTCCTAAATCAAGCAACCTGTTGAGGGGGCAAATCACTAAAATAAAATATTAACTAATCATAAACATGCGAAATGCCGCTATAAATGAAGAAATATTATACCTTCAAACAGATAACAAGATGTAATCTTGACTCTTCGAACAGTAGACTGGAAAGATAATTCTGTCATAATGATAGATCAAACCAAACTTCCAAACAAACTAGTATATGTCAAATTTTCAGATTACAAAGAAGTTGCGAAGGCAATTAAAAATTTAGTAGTTCGTGGTGCGCCTGCAATAGGTGTTACAGGAGCTTTTGGTTTGGCATTAGCTGCATTACAAAGTAAAGCCAAAACTACAAATGAACTCATTCAGGATTTAGAAACTGCAAAAAAAATTCTTTTTGAGACAAGGCCAACTGCAGTAAACCTGTCATGGGGTTTAGAAAAAATAATGAGAATAGCTAAACAGGGTCAAACAGTCTCTGAGATACAAGAATCTGTGATCCATGCTGCCAAACAAATGGCAGATGATGACATAAAAATTAACATGACGATGGGAAAACTTGGTTCTGAATTATTCAAAGATAATGATACAATAATGACACATTGTAATGCTGGTGCCTTAGCAACTGTAGCATATGGTACTGCACTTGGTGTTATACGTGCAACCAAAGAAAGTGGTAAAAAAATTAAAGTTATTGCAACCGAAACTAGACCAGTACAACAAGGTTCGCGGCTTACAGCATTTGAATTAAAACATGATGGGATCGATGTAAGTTTAATCCCTGATACAGCTGTAGGATATACAATGGCAAATCGACTTGTAAACAAAGTAATTGTAGGAGCTGATAGAATTTTACGTACGGGTCATGTATTTAACAAAATTGGAACGTATCAAGTCGCAACAATGGCAAAACGACATGGAATTCCATTTTATGTTGCTGCACCACTATCCACTTTTGATCTAAAAAGTAATCCTGATGATGTAATAATTGAACAAAGAAACGCACATGAAGTTACTCATATAGGTGACAAAAAAACTGCCCCTGATGATATTAATGTAATTAATCCTGCTTTTGACATGACACCACCTGAACTTATAACAGGAATAATTACTGAAGCAGGTATTGCAAAACCTCCATTTGACGAATCCATCAAAAAATTATTTGAAGCTAAGAAATAGAAAGTTTTTATTGATTTCATGAAGAATTTTTACAATATGACTACAATCAAACCAGAACAGATTAGAAACTCATTAAAACAATGTATGGATCCAGAAATTCCGATCAACATAGTTGATATGGGACTGATTTATGGAATTAATGTTTCTGACAATAATGATGTTAACATAAAAATGACTATGACAACTCATGGATGTCCTTTACATGAAACGCTTGTTAGTGATGTAACAAGATATGCAAAAAAGGTTCCAGGTGTAAATAATGTCAAAGTAGACATTGTATGGGATCCTCCATGGTCAATTGATAAAATGTCTGATGATGCAAAGGCGATGCTAAAGAACACGACTGGCAAAAATACACCTGCTCCAATTGATTATGAAACAGCCATGCCTCAAGGTACAGGTTCTTTGATAAAACAGGAAGACGGCTCTATGGTTTTGGCAAATGAACACAATCAGGGATTTATGGTAAATCAAGCAATAATTGATTTTTGGAAGTCATGTAACGGAAAAAGAAAGATAACTGAACTAGTTGATATCTTTGCGCAACAAACAGGCCTACAAAGATCACAGGTAGAAAAAGAGGTCATACAATTAATCAAACAACTCTTAGATGGAGGCCTTTTAGTCATTTCAAATCAAGAAGCTCCAAACGTAGAATTTAAAAAAAGTAACTAAATCTCTTTAATTTCACTAATTGTTCCCTGTACCGAATCCATTTTGACTATAGTTTTTTTGTAATTGAATCCTAGCGCTATATACCAATCTCCGCCATCATTGTCATATTTTGTTTCAAGTGTCTTGATTTGATCTTCTTTAACATTGTAGGTTTTAATAATTCCAGAAGTTGCCAGCGCAATGGCATCTTTTTCTTTTTCTAGTCTTCGTTTCATTAATCCAATACCGGGCGTCATGTATAGTCTGGAATTTTATTCACTAATATAATTTAGGATTGAAGATTAGATTTTAACAATTTGTTTGATACAAAGGGCTCGGAGGGCTTCGATCCCTCGATCTGGTGGTCCGAAGCCACCCGCACTGTCCTGACTGTGCTACGAGTCCAAACAAGTAAGACTTTAACGAGGCTAAATATCTGTCTAGATGTTTGAAGGTTTCAAAAAAAGTTGTAGGTGTTGAGTATGCAATTCGAGATATTGTAACTGAAGCACGAAAATTACAAAAGCAAGGAAAAAAAGTTACTTATCTTAACATAGGTGATCCTGTTCAGTTTGGTTTTCAGCCACCTGATAACGTAAAAGAAGCAATGATTAAGGCAATTAGAAACGGTGAAAATTATTATGCACAATCTGAAGGTTTACCAGAACTACGTGAAGAAATAGCAAAAAAAGAACACAACAAAGGTCTTTCTGTAAACTCTGATGATGTACTAATCACTAATGGTATATCAGAAGGTCTTGACATGGTCATATCTTCTATTGTAGAAGAAGGAGATGAAGTGTTACTGCCAGGCCCTTACTATCCTCCATATGCCTCTTATGTTCGACTACATGGTGGAATTCCAGTAGAATTTGCAGTTGATTTGAATAATTCAAGACCTGATCTTGATGATATCAAATCAAAAATAACTTCAAAAACTGTAGCAATATGTTTAATCAGTCCTAACAATCCAACAGGAGCTGTATTCAACGAACAATCATTAAAAGAACTAGTAGATATTGCAAATGAAAATGATCTTTACATAATATGTGACGAAATTTATGATCAAATTGTATTTGATGAAAAATTTGTAGGTATTGGAAAAGTAGCAAATGATTCACCTATTATAGTTTTAAATGGTTTTTCTA
>JAUYOQ010000055.1 GCA_030697975.1 Nitrosopumilaceae archaeon
ATTTAATTTCAAAAAACAGAACACAAAGAAATGACGGATCTTTCTACAAATGATAAAATGATCATAGTTCAATATGCGATTGAAAAATATGAAAACGAGCAGACGCTTTTAGAAAAGTTAAGCGCCATTCTTTCAGAAAAAGACATTCAACGAAGCCTAGATACGCTGATTGGGACTCAGCGTGTAAGAAGAATAGGAACAGATGTTTTACAAAATAACACTAGTCATACTGACATACCACAACTTCCTGATGGTCTAAAACCAATAATTGAAAACTTGTAAAATTAGAATCCTCTAAGGCCCTTTGGTCTTACAATTTCTGGATGATCTCTCATCCACGAAATCTTTTCAAGTATGGCATTTTTATCGTGAGGAAAAGTTCCGCCGATCGTATAAGCATTTGAACCATGATTTGCTCTAAAAATAATTTCATCTTTCACATCTATTCTACTTATTAGATCTTTAAGCTCTTCTAATACCTCATTATCAGAAACCGGTATAAACGGTTCTTTGAACTTTGTAAGAAATTCATCTTTTATGCCATTTTCTAAATAAAGTGTTAGTGCTCCAACATAATGAGGTGTAATAGCATTAATTATTTCAGCTGTAGACTTTGAGTGTTCTTTTGAATACGTTCTTCCTCCGAGTCCTAATATGACCATACAAGAGAGAATGTAACCTGCATCCATTGCTTTTTTACAAGCTCTAATTATTGTCTGAGCTGTTGCACCCTTTGTAACTTTTTTTAAAATTATATCAGAACCACTTTCTATTCCCAAATAAAGCATTTGTAGTCCGGATTCATTCATTTTTTTTAGCTCCGTTGGGGATTTTTTAAGTAAATTCATAGGCATTGCATAACATGACACCCGTTCTAGATTTGGAAAATTCTTGTATAGGTATTCTACAATCTTAACCATATAGTCAGTTTGAAGATTAAGTGCATCACCGTCTGCAAGGAAAATTCTTTTTGTGTCAGGCAGCTGTTTTACCATGATGTCAATTTCAGATTTGACCTCATCCCATGGTCTTTCAACATATTCCTTGTTTCTGTACATATCACAAAATGAACACTGGTTAAATGAACATCCAAGCGTTACTTGAAATATTAACGAGTTTGCTTCAGAAGGAGGCCTGTAAAGCGGATATGCATAATTTAATGCCATCATTTTCTATCAAACTAAAGATGTGTTTGTCTCTTTTTACCTTTACGACAAATTGCATTCGTATTATTGTAATCTAAACAATTTTTACTATAAACACCTTTTAGTGAATATAACAAGAGAGAATATGTAAAAGTATGGCAAATGATCCTCACGTTAAACGTCTTTTCTGGTTTTTATTTGCTGGTTCTAGGGGTGGTTTGAATAGATTACGAATAGTAAAAACAATTCAAGAAAAACCTCTTAACGCAAATCAACTTGCAAAAGATTTAGGACTTGACTATAAAGCAATACAACATCATGTCAATGTGTTGGAAAAAAATAACATCATAACAAAGATAGGCGAAAAGTACGGAATTACCTATTTCGTCTCGACATTTTTAGAAGTAAATATGGAGTCGTTTGAAGAAATTGTTACAAAATTGGAAAAAAGTAAATAAGCGTTATCCAGGTGCGATTAATTAAATGGAACCAATCTCTGCAATTTTATCAGGTGTTTCAATTGCAAACATGGTGGTACTTGGAGTACTGATGTGCATATTTGGAAAAATGTATTCAAAAACAAAGGCACGGCTGCCGCTAGGCTTGATAGTTGTTGCAGCTATGTTGTTTTTGCACAATGTTATTGGTTCTTATGCATATTTTTCAATGCAGCATATTTTTTCACCAGAAATATTTCCCTACATGTTGGGAGTAGGCATTGCAGAATTGGCAGGATTGTTGTTATTTCTAAAAATAACAATGGATTAAGGCAGAGTTTTATAACCGAATTCGAGTCCCTATCGCATGATCAAAGCAGGACGAGACGTAAAAGATATTTCAATAAAAAAAGAATCAAATATTGAAGAAATATTTGAGCAAATGTCAAAATCTGGAGGCTTTGAGGCAAGAAATCTTGCCGAAGGGTTAGACATTCTAACAACAATGATTCCTGATAAAAAATGTCTGAAATTTCTGTCATTTATTGCTGCAATTATCTCAACTGGTCTTCGTGGTGTAATCAAAGACATGATAAAAAACAAGTGGTTTGATGTTGTTATCACAACTTGTGGTTCGCTTGATCATGACATTGCAAGATACTTCTCAAATTACAAGGAAGGTGATTTTGCACTAGATGACAAACAGCTTGCTGATCAACACATCCACAGACTAGGCAACGTACTTGTGCCAATGCAGAGCTATGGTCCAATAATTGAAGAAAAGATGCAGGCCTTTTTGGAAGAAGAATACAAGGCAGGAAACAAAGAGATGTCGACTGCTGATATTACAAAAATGATAGGTCTCCATATGGGCGAAAACTCGTTATTGTATTGGGCATACAAAAATGAAATCCCTGTTATTGTTCCTGGTATAATGGATGGTGCTGTTGGAAGTCAGATATGGCTTTTTACACAAAAACATCATGATTTTAAACTAAATCTCATTGCAGACGCAGATCTTTTGTCTGGTCTTATCTTTAAGGCAAAAAAATCAGGCGCACTAATGATTGGTGGTGGGGTACCAAAACATCATACGCTTTGGTGGAATCAATATAGAGATGGTCTGGACTATGCAGTATACATAACAACTGCACAAGAATTTGATGGGAGCTCAAGCGGTGCACTAGTTGATGAGGCAATATCATGGGGAAAGGTAACACAAAATGCAAAGCAAACTACGGTACACGCAGAGGCAACAACAATTCTTCCGTTTCTGTACTCTGCCTTGCTTTCAAGATTAGAGAAATAATTGAGCTAAATCTAGTAATAGTGGTGCATTTGACGCTGCTCTATTCCTTCTTGTTCAAAATGATTGTGTGCCTTTCCACCATCGTGGTGAGCATGAACTGTACCATCAATATGGCAGTGCGTATTGTCGATTTCATCTTTCATAAAAATATCATCTACATTTAGCAAGGAAATGGTAGTTTCAACAGCTGTTTTGATAATCTGTTCTTTTACAGCAAGGGTTTCAATCACATTTTTTGAAAACATATTTGCAACCTTTCTTTCTGTTGAATCTATGCCAAACCATTCGTAATTACCATTAGCAAATTGAGCGTGTTTTGCTCTAAGTTCGGTAATAGTATTAATGACATCCATGCCTACATTTCTAGCAAGAGTTATTGGAATTTCTTCTAACGCTTCAGCAAACTTTTCTATAACAATTTGTTCCTTACCTTCAACCATGTAAGCACTTTGTCTTACTTTTTGTGCAATTATTGCTTCTGTAGATCCACCTCCACCAACTATTTGTGGGTCCTCGATAAAATTCCGCAAAACAAAATATGCATTTTTGATTGTTCGATGAAACTCATCAAGATATTTTTTAGAATTTGCTCTCAACAAAATTGTAATTGCCTTTGGACTCTTACACCCATCGACAAACACCATCTTGTCATCTCCTACTGTTTTTTCGTAAACTTTTTTTGCATAACCAAGATCATTTCTGGAAATGTTGTCAAGATCATCACAGATTTTTGCTCCAGCTGATTTCTCAATCCACCTCAAATCATTTTCTGTTACACGCTTGATAGAAATTATTCCAGATCTCGCAAGACGCTCTTGTGCAAATGAGTTAATTCCTCTTCT
>JAUYOQ010000057.1 GCA_030697975.1 Nitrosopumilaceae archaeon
CTTTAATTGGTTTTGTGTTAGTGTAGTTCCTGTTTCTGTTACATCCATTATTGCATCAACATCATCAGGTGGTTTTGCCTCTGTTGCGCCAAATGATAGGTGGATCTGGACGCTTTTGTTTGTGCCAAGTCTTAACCATGGCGTTACAATAAGGGGATCCTTTTTTCCGTAAAATTTTTTGTAAGATTTTTGTTGTTTTATGAATTTTGATGCAGTAGTTAGATACTCAGATGATATCCTAAGTGTTTTTTTCTTTTTTGCATACGATTTTATCATATCATCAAGTGACTTGAATTTGTAATTGTCAGGTATTGCAATTACAAGTTTTATTTTTCCATATTCTAAATTCAAAAGTGACTTGACATCTGCGTTTGTTTCACCAATCCAGTCATTTCCAGTAATACCAACATCGTACAGCCCATAGTATACCAGTGTTGGTATTTCTTGAGGCCTGATCATTTTTACAATAATATCAGGATCATCTAAGAAGACTCGATAGGTACGCTCTTTTCTGTTTACCTGTGTCCATGCCTTTTCTAATATTTTGAAAGTTGCTTCCTCAAGACTGCCCTTTGGAATAGCAAATTTTACCTTGGCCATTTTGTCCTTATCACAATTTGGGTATTTAATTTACTGCTTAAAGCTGGCTGAGCAATTCCTTTGCTCTATTAAGTGAGATATTGCTCTCCTCAACCATTTTCTTTACAATTTTATCGATTTGTTCAGGTTTTGCACCAGCAGCTGCTGCAATGTTTCTTGCATGAAGTTTCATGTGTCCGCTTTGAATCCCCTCGGAGGAAAGTGCACGAAGTGCACTAAAGTTTTGTGCAAGCCCTGCTGTTGCCATCACACATGCAAGCTCATTTGCAGAGTTTATTCCAAGAATCTTTGTGCAGATTTTTGCAAGCGAGTGTACGTTTATGATACCTCCAATTATCCCAACAGAAAGCGGTATCTCGATCTTTCCAACAAGATTACCGTTTTTGTCCTTTTTCCATTCTGTTAGTGATGTGTATTTTCCTGATCTTGCAGCATATGCATGTGCTGCAGCTTCGATTGCACGGGTATCCTGACCTGTCGCGTTTGCAACAGCGATTATTCCATTCATTACTCCTTTGTTGTGAGTGACTGCACGATATTCATCATTTAGAGCAAACTGGTATGCCAAGATGATATTATCAACTATGTCATCACCACCAACTGTCTCACAGTCAAAGACGGCTGATGCTTTTGCGATTCTTTTTGTTGAATAGTTTGAAAGAATTCGAAGTATTACTCTTCCTTTAGTTATTCTTTCAATTAGTGATGCTACTGCCTCGCACATTGTATTTGTGATGTTTGCGCCCATTGCATCACCTACATCAATTAAAAGCTCAACAATTAGCATTTTGCCAGAATCTGTTTTTATCTCTCTGCAGGAAACCTGTTTTGCTCCTTTTCCAATCTTTGATAGAGTCTTGCTTTTTGAATTTGCAAGATCAAGAATGTCTTTTTCTGTTTTTTTTACAGCAGAGATTGCAGATTTTATATCAACATCAACTACTTGGATTTGTCCTATGCTGTATGATTCATCTGCTTCTGCCTTAAAGCCACCATGAATCTTTGCAATCTTTGCAGCCTTTGATGCAGCTGCGATGACTGAAGGCTCTTCAATAACCATTGGGACAAGATAGTCTTTGTTGTTTATTGTAAAGTTTGTAGCAATACCTA
>JAUYOQ010000062.1 GCA_030697975.1 Nitrosopumilaceae archaeon
TCTAAGGCAAAACATCTCCTTTTGTTAGGATTTAGCAACTATTGATTTTATGGTTTCGTGTGATGGTTTAGTAGCTTTTACTCAAAATCAAATGATCGGTACAAGTTTTCGCAACTTGAACCTTCATCTTATATTATAGGAATCGCCATTTTTTACAATGGCAAAGTCATATGAAAGACCAGATTGGGATGAATATTTTATGCTGCAGGCTGAGCTTGCAAAGCTACGCTCAAACTGTATGACAAGACATGTGGGTGCCGTTATTGTCAGAAATAATCGACAAATTGCGACAGGCTATAATGGAACTCCCCCAGGAGTAAAAAACTGCTATGAAGGGGGATGTAAGCGATGCCAACTTAGGATGGAAGGAAAACTAGAGTCGGGTGCATCTCTTGATAGATGCTTGTGCAATCATGCAGAAGCAAATGCGATCATGCATTGTGCTATTTTAGGAATAGTGGCAGGAGCAAGCGATGCTATACTATACACAACCTTTGTTCCGTGTTTAGAATGCACAAAAATGGCAATTACTATTGGAATTAAAAAAGTGGTATGCCTTGATTCTTATCCTGAAACAGATTTTGAACTCATCAAAGAAGCCGGCATTAAAGTAGTAAAACTTGACAAAAAAAAGATTCAAAGATGGGCAAGTGAGCTTGTCAAGGATTATGATGCAAAACTAGTTTCAAAGCAAGATTCATGATACAAACTGAACCAAAACAAGGCGTATCGATACCAACATCGTTACTAGTATCTGCAACTTATGATAGCCAAAAAAAGGTTGCAGTTTTAAAATTTTATGAACCAAAATCACAAAAAATAATACTTTGGGCTGATGAAACTGGGCACAAACCATATTGTTATTCAAAATTAAGCCCTGAGGAACTTGGATTTTTGTCAGACAGGGACGATGTGATAAAGATTGAGCAGATCATACGGCATGATTTACTTAAAGATTCTGACGTCAAGGTTTCAAAGATAATTGTGGCTGATCCTTTAGCAATAGGCGGTACACAGACTGATAAAAGTCTTAGAAATATAATTGAAACATGGGAGTCTGATATCAAATATTATGAAAATTATCTGTATGATATGTCACTTATTGTGGGAAAATATTACAAAATTGAAAACGGAAAGATAATTCCACAAGAGCTAGAAATTTCTGACGAAGTGCGTCTTGCGCTAAAAAGTATGCTCTGGGACAAGCTTACAGGCAATCATGTTATTAATGCAAATGAATTTCAAAAGTATACTTCAGAATGGGCTGATCTTCTCAATCAACCAATTCCTAAAATCAAAAGAATAAGCTTTGATATTGAAGTAGAATCACAAGTAGGAAGAATTCCTGATACAAAATTAGCAGAAAATAAAGTTACTGCCATAGGATTTGAAGGCTCTGATGGATTTAAACAAGTATTTGTTTTAAGAAAAAAAGATGTAGAAGAAGGAAAAAATGAGCTGCCTGCAGATGTAAAGATCGTCTTTTATAACGATGATAAAGAAATAGACATGATTTTAGATGCATTTAGAATAATTTCAGAATATCCTTTTGTAATTACTTTTAATGGTGATGAATTTGATATGCCATATCTTTACAATCGTGCAGAAAGGCTAGGCATAGCAAATAACGATAATCCTTTGTACATGATGAGAGACTCGGCTACCCTAAAACATGGTGTTCACATTGATTTGTATCGAACATTTTCAAATCGCTCATTTCAGATATACGCATTTAGCCACCAATACACAGATTTTTCACTTGATAGCATACCAAGAGCGTTATTACATGAATCAAAAATTGATTATGGGATAGACCTTGAACGCCTAAATCTATACCAGGTTGCAAATTATTGTTTTAATGATGCACGTCTTACTCACAAGCTTACAAGCTTTAACAATGATTTGTTGATGAGTCTTCTTGTTGTTATAGCAAGAATTGCTAGAATGCCAATTGACGATATTGCAAGAATGGGAGTATCTCAATGGATTCGTA
>JAUYOQ010000146.1 GCA_030697975.1 Nitrosopumilaceae archaeon
ACGCTGCGGCTCAAAGATGAAAAGAGCCGACTTTTAAAACCACATTATGACATTAGATGAGCTAAGGAAAAAAGCAATTTACCAAAACACAATTGATGCCTGGATCGCTGCATGTGAAGAAAAAAATCATGATTGGTACGAAACAGAAGACTATAAAAAATTTATAGCATATCTTAAGACAAACCAACTAAAGATGCAAAAATTTCCACTATGTGTCAAGGAAACAGGTGGAATGTATGAGCGTGGAAAAGACAAGACAAAATTTGCAGAACTTTTGTCTACATCAGAAGACGAAAACTCGGCAGCATACACAATTAAACTAAATGACACTACAATAGAGCTAATACGACATTTTGAGATATTAAAGAATTAAATTCATTATTTTGATTACTCAAATAAACGGATGCGAAAAATTCCAGTTGAATGCAAATGCAAATCCTGTGAATGTGGCATAAGAACATACAATGATTCTTCGATTTGCCAGGCATGCGAAACAGGAAACCACATATCTGGTGCTAAAAGACATAATCTTCCAGATCCTGTACCGCAAGAAAATGTAAAAAAAGCATAAAGCTAGTTTATCGTTTAAGTCTTGGATTGACTATAGTATCAAGTGCATTTCCAATAAACACAAAAGCTAACCCTGTTACTGCTATCATAAGTCCTGGCGGTACAACCCACCACCAAAGACCTCGTGCAGCAGCCCCGTGCATGCTTGCGTCATGAAGGATTTGGCCCCATGTTGGAAAACTTGGATCCCCTAGGCCCAAAAAACTAAGGCCTGCCTCTGTTGTGATTGCAGCAGGCACAGAAATTGCTACACTTGCAAATGCATAAGGCAAAAGCTGAGGTAAAATGTGTTTTAGAATTATTTTTGAGCTACGTTGGCCCATTATTTTTGAGGCCTCAACATACTGTCTTGTCTTGATCTGCAGTGCCATGCTGCGTGAGACCTTGGCAACTCCAACCCAGCCAAAAATCATAAGAAAACCAACCATCACAAAGATGCTGTTGCTAATAGTTACTGCAAGTATAATCAAAAATGGCAGTGCTGGAAGCGCATAAATTACATCATTAAACCTCATCATCGTTTCATCTGTTTTTTTTCCAATGAATCCTGCATAGACCCCATACAACAATCCCATCACGACAGAACCAATCGCTACTGATATGCCAATAAACAAGGCAAGCGGTGTGCCCCACAACAGTCCAACAGAAAGGTCTCGT
>JAUYOQ010000067.1 GCA_030697975.1 Nitrosopumilaceae archaeon
AATTCTCAAGATGTTTTCATCCAAATGATGTCGATGTTTTAGCCGGTATAGAATCACGTGGTTTTCCACTAGCGTGTGCCTTGGCAATGAAATACAACAAAGGAATGATTATGATTCGCAAGCAAGGAAAATTACCAGGTCTGACAAAAAAATTGTCTTATAGTATAGAATATGGAAAAACGATAATTGAAATCCAAAAACATGCAATAAAAAAGGGACAACGCGTTCTAATTTGCGATGATTTGTTGGCAACAGGAGGAACTGCAAAGACTGCTGCAAATTTAATAGAAAAGATAGGAGGCAAGGTAGCAGGATTTGCGTTCTTAATTGAATTAACTAATTTGAATGGAATAAAGAAAATTAATAATTACAAGTGCGAATCCTTGGTGAAATACTAGTGGAAAAGGATGTTGAAATTGGAATTTTTGGTGGAACTGGAATTTATGACTCTGGTCTTCTAAAGGAAAGTAATGAAGTCACAATAGAAACGCCATACGGAAAGCCATCTGATGTAATTACTGTAGGTATTTTCAAGGAAAAAAAGATTGCATTTATGCCAAGACATGGAAGAAAGCATACCATTCCTCCTCATATGATAAATTACAGAGCAAACATTTGGGCATTCAAAGAACTTGGAGTAAAACGAATCATTGCGCCCTCTGCTGTTGGAAGTTTAAAAGAAAAACTCGAACCAGGACATTTTGTATTACCAACACAGTTTTTGGATTTTACAAAATCTCGTGAAGGTTCGTTTTCAAAGGAAGGAAGGGTTATTCATATTTCTGTAGCGGATCCTTTTTGTCCTGATCTACAAAATACAATCCTAAAAGCCGCAAAAAACCAAAATGTAACAATCCATACAGATTGTACTTATGTTTGCATACAAGGACCAAGATTTTCAACAAAAGCAGAATCAAAATTTTTCAAATCAACAGATGCAGATATTATTGGAATGACACTTGTACCAGAGTGTCAACTAGCAAGAGAAGCCCAAATATGCTATGCTTCAATTTCATCTGTCACAGACTATGACGTATGGGCAGAAAAACCAGTAACTGCAAAGGAAGTAATTGAAACATTATCAAAAAATTCCGATGCAACAAAAAAGCTGTTAACCGTTTTAATTAATGAT
>JAUYOQ010000082.1 GCA_030697975.1 Nitrosopumilaceae archaeon
TGATTTGCGCTCAAAGCCTTTTTCTTCAAACAATCTAACTTTGTAGTATCTTTCTGGATCTGCTGAAAATTTTTCAAGAATCTCTTTTTTCCCCATCTTGGAAATTCTTTAATCGACTGATATTAAGAAATTGTGTTATGAAAAGCGTTCATATATTTTGGTAGTTCCCATAATACCTCATGCAAAAAAGCCTTCTTTTGTTCGAACAGGGCATCAAATCAAACCACACACAGGCAATATGATAAAGTTGAGCCTTTACTGACTCCTAGCCTCAAATAGAAATATGTTATATAGACATTTACTAGGTAAAAAATTCCTAGTTCTTTGTTTAAAGAATCATCAACAAGCTTTTTAAAACCAAATTAATTCCAATTAATTTGAGGATACATGGTAGAAGAGATTTTAAAATTAAAAGGAAAAGCTGCGGAAGCCTTTCTTAGATATGACTCTAGAAAGCTTACGGCGAAAGAAAAAGAGCGAATAAAGGAAGCTCGCAAGTATTACTTAGACCACTGTAAAGATTCCTTCTAACCACCAGTTTTAATACAAGATTTTTGTCATTTGCACAGTGAAATTAGCATACATTCTATATCATGAAGGTATCAAATTACCAAAACTAGATTTTACCGAAGATGATGGTTCTGATCCAGTAGAAATAAATCGTTTTTTTCATAATGATTTGGACAGATACCATAGCAACAAGCTAAGCACAGTAAGACTTGTACAACTTGCCGGAAAAATAGTAGCATATTTTACTGTATCAATGAACGCAATTGAATTAAGCGTCTTGGACAAAAACGAGAAAGTTTCAGGTACTACAACAAAAAAATATCCTGCAATGCTACTTGGCAGAATAGGAGTTGATAAGAAATACAGAAAAAAAGGAATTGCAAAGGCAATCTGTACATTCTGTCAAGGTCTTGCATCTGTTACAAGTGAAAAAGTAGCATGTAGATACATCATGTTACATACGCCTTTGAACAAAGTTTCAATATATCAGAAAATGGGTTTTATTCAATCTGTAAATCCACCAAAAAAAGGAATAGTTTCAATGTATATGAGAATAGTTTAACATCAAAATAATATTAGGAAATGGCTCGAAGAAAATATTAGGTGACTTGATTGGAAAGACTAAAACTCCAGCGAAATGAAAATCATGACGAAATTCTGAAATTAGTAGATCAAAAAACCAAAGAACGCCTTGATTTGTACAAACGTCTTTCCAAATGCTGAGTATTTCTTCATAATCTCAATTAGGATTACGAATTATGGTTCTTACTTTGGAGGTTTCTGATGGAATACTTTCTCAGGCAGTATTTTCAATATAATTCGTTTCTCAGTTGGATTTCTGAAAGGATACTTGTCTAATCCCAAGTATCGTTTAGCTAACTTGTCAACGTGTTCATCAGCATCTTTATCCGTAATTTCTTTTACAGTACCTCTGATGGTTATCATTTCATAAGGGTTTGAATTGTCTGAAACAGAAATTGCAACACGCTTATCATGTTTTACATTATTTTCCTTCACCCTTCCAGCAGCAGTGTTAATGAGTATCATTTTGCCATCATAGTCAATCCAAGTTGGGGCTACGTGTGGAGAACCATCCTTCATCAATGTAGCAAAATATGCAAAATTTTTTCCTGCAAGAAATTTTTCAATCTCTGGCGTTATCATAGCTATCTATTCTTTATTCCTTCAAACTTGTTATTATTGATTATCTAACTAACAAATTATTTCGTAATCATATACTAGATTACGAAAATTGAGTTTAGTTTTTAGTCTAAACGAAATCCACGCGAAGGGTTTGTTAAAT
>JAUYOQ010000084.1 GCA_030697975.1 Nitrosopumilaceae archaeon
TTTCTGAGATCATTTTTGAGCTTTTTAGAAAGCTTAATCGTACTTTGTTCCATGGTATACTATGGTATACCATAGTATATTATGGTATAAAAAATGATCGTTATTTGAATTAAAATTTATTCTGCTGAGAGGTCCCAATAGTCTGCGTTTTCTTGTTTTACTATGGGCCTGTTGAGATTTTTCCATTCCTTAAAGGAGCGGACATACAGCTTGACATTTGGATGATCAACTGACTTTAGTGCGTAATATGCTAATCCTGACAGTGTTCCAACGCTTCCACAGTATGTAATCACCTCTGCGTCATTTCTGACATTTCGATTCTGCAAGAGGCGCTTGAGCTCGTCTTTTGGCCTTAGAATTTTATCAGCTGATGCAAGCGTTCGATATGGGATGTTTATTGCACCAGGTATGTGCTGCTCTAGGTAGTTCAGGCGCTCGCGGTTATCAACTAGGATTACGTTTTCTTTTTCCTTTGCCTTTTCAAGATAATCAGCTGTTGCCAAAATGTCAGGATGTATCTTTAGAGAATGGTCCTTTTTTCCAAATGAGGGGATTTTGGCGTCATTTTCTAATCCAAGTGACTTCCACTGTCCATATGTTACATCAAGAAGCGAGACATCCTCATGGCCTATGTACTGCAAGGTCCATGCAACCCTTGAGGCAAGTGCACCAAACGTATCATCATACACTACAACTGGAGTTTCATCGTCTATCCCAAATGATTGTGCCATCTTGAGCACCTTATCTGGGCTGTCATCAGCTAGTAAATTTGCAAGAGGAAGGTTTGCAGCATTTGGGATATGACTTTGCTTGTAATCTTCTTCCCGTCTTACATCGATAACTCTAACACTATTGTCTCTAAGCTCAGACCTTAACGAGTCTGCGTCTATAGTAGTACGCAGAGTTTTTTCTCTGCTCAAGCAGCGCACTCGCCCTTTCCAGTTTTTGTATGATAGCTTGAATCGCTTCCGTAATCTGCATAAAAGTCCTTGTCCTGGTCTTTTGTTGGCGGTATGGTAAGTGGCTCTAAGATTTTCTTAAAATCATTTACAGATTTTATTTCCGAGTTTTCGTTTCCCTTGACAATTCGATGCATCCATGAAGCTAGTGTGTCGTCTTGCTTTTTGTTTTTCTTGAATAGCTCAATTATTTTCAGAATAATTGGGATTATTCGCTTTGCTGGGACCCGCAGACAGTTTACGCCAAGCATTGCCTCGCCATCTGCTCTTCCGCCAAGTGAGAGCTGGTACACTGGATACATGTCCTTTCCGACTCGTCCCCCTCCGCCGTAAAATCCAATTGTTGCAATCTCGTGCTGGCCACAAGAGTTTGGACAGCCACTAATCTTTATTGTTGCATCACGTAGTGTTTCGTCTTCGTCTAGTTTTAGCTCAAGAAACTTGCGTTGAATCTCTTTTGCCAGCCTGTGAGAGTTTGTTAGCGCCAAGTTGCATGATGTTGTACCAGAACAGCCAACAGGGGATGCCATTGTAAGTGAGCCTGGATTTGCAAGGCCTGCCTCTAACAATCTTGAGTACAGCCTTGGTAGATCATCTTCTGTAACCCACCTTAACACAATATCTTGTGAAAATCCGTTTCGTGCAAAGCCTTCTGCTGAAAACTCGCTGCATATTTTTGCCAAAGATCTTAGCTGGTTTGCAGTCATGTCGCCAGACTCTAATGTTAGAAAGACTGCGCAAAAGCCTGCCTGCTTTTGCTTGAATGTTGTTGTCTTGAGCCATCGTGAATATCCATCAGGCGGAGATCTTCCATCTGTGTCTGTTATTTTGATTGGTCGCTTGATTTCCTTTGGAATATTGTCAACTTCAAGTTTTACAATTACTGATTGCGTTGCTCGCACAACCATTCTTTCTTTTAGCACAAGGTTCTGAAAATTCTCCCATCCCATCTCATCTACTAAATATCGCATTCTGTTTCTTGCCATGTTTTTTCTATTACCAAGTCTGTCAAAAATTCTCAAAACTGCAATTGATGTGTATAAGATATCCTCTTCTGGGGTAAAGTCCTCTAGATGGTGTCCAACAAATGACTTGTTGCCCAGTCCTCCACCCAGAAATACCTTGAATCCGCGCTGAATCTTTCCATCCAAATCTCTTATCTGCGGGATCAACCCAACATCTGCTATTCTTGCCATTCCGTGTTTTTCACAGCATGTGAAATTGAACTTGAATTTTCTTGGAAGGTTTTGATTCATTGGGTTCCTTAAAAGAAACCTTGCTGTTGCAAATGCATATGGTGTTGCATCAAATGCTTCCTCTGAACAAACACCTGCAAGTGGGCTGCACATTACA
>JAUYOQ010000100.1 GCA_030697975.1 Nitrosopumilaceae archaeon
GGTAATAAACCAAGAGAGATCCCCTCAAACATTTACAAAAGTTGAACAAATCAGGGTGATACCACAAATTAAACAAAATGTAGAATTTGATAACATTCAAGATTATACAGGTTACATTACTGCGTTTAATGGTTCTAGAAATGGTGAAGTAATTACACTTGTCAAGCCAAATGATCTTGATATAATTCGTCTGAATCTAGAAAGAACTTTATTGATTAAGATTGATCAACTAGTAGATTTTCATGATGCTATTGAATTTTTCAATATAATAAATCAAAAAGTAATCACTGTCCTATCAAATGCACTTCGACTGTCATTTTCTAGGGAACCAATACGAATGTATGATGAAGCAAAAGACAAAACATCAAACTGGAATGATGTAGTTAAAGCTACATTTGAGATCAAACTAAACAAACCTATTTTGCTTAACATCATTCTTTGTTCAGGTAGAAGATACCATCAACACTCCTAGTTGCAGATACTATATTGTTTTGAGGTTAGTTTTTCTTTAAAATGAGGTGCTTGATTTGACCAAAGAATTACACTTAATAGCTGTTTTTGCAGGTGTTGGCCTTGCAGTCTTTTTAGCTGGCATGTATTTCACACACGAATTAGACTCAAAACAGTTTGTTACAGAAGTTACTACAAGAGTAGATGTTCCTCAAACTAACACAATTGAGCTAGATAAAGAAAACCCAATAAAAGTTGGAGTACTTCATTCCTTTTCTGGAACGATGGCAATAAGTGAAAAACCTGTTGCCGAGGCCATTCTTCTTGCAATAGAAGAGATTAACAAAAGAGGCGGTGTGTTGGGAAGACAGATCCAACCAATAGTTGTAGATGGACGCTCAGATTGGCAAACATTTGCAAGCGAAGCTGAAAGACTAATTGTTGAAGAAGATGTCAGTGCAATTTTTGGAGGATGGACATCTGCAAGCCGTAAAACTATGAAACCAGTATTTGAAAAATATGATCATCTTCTCTTTTATCCAGTTCAATATGAGGGGCTAGAACAATCCCCTAACATAATATACACAGGAGCAGCTCCAAATCAGCAAGTAATTCCTGCAGTAGATTGGGCATTTGAAAATCTTGGCACAAGATTTTTTCTTGTTGGCTCTGACTATGTCTTTCCACGGAGTGCCAATGAGATAATGAAAGAGCGAATAAAGGAATTAGGTGGTGAAGTTGTTGGTGAAGAGTATAGGATTCTTGGAAGTAAAAACTTTACAGAGATTGTTGATAAAATAATAGAGATCCAACCTGATGTAATTTTAAACACGATTAATGGCGATAGTAATATCTGGTTTTTCAAAGAGCTACGATCTAGGGGAATTTTACCTCAAGAAATCCCAACAATATCATTTAGCATTGGTGAGATTGAAATCGAATACCTTGGAACCACAGATATGGCAGGCGATTATGCTGCTTGGAATTATTTTCAAAGTCTTAACACACAAGAAAATCAGAATTTTGTTAACAACTTCAAGGCAAAATATGGCAGTGATCATGTCATAGACGATCCTATGGAAGCAGGATACATTAGCGTCTATCTCTTTGCAAAAGCCGCAGAATTAGCTGGAAGCGATGATCCTAGCCTAATACGCAAAGCTGTAAAAGGAATCACATTTGCAGCACCGGAAGGTATTGTCGGTGTAGATCCAAAAACCCAACATACACTAAAAGTAGTAAGAATAGGACAAATTCTTGAAAATGGTCAGTTCAAGATTGTAGCAAGCTCCGAAGTCCCTATCATGCCACAACCATATCCTGATTACAAGTCAAAAGAACAATGGGATTCGTTTCTTAACGCTCTGTATACTAACTGGAATAACAATTGGTCAAACCCCACTCAAGAAGTGACCGAAATCAACTTGGTGGAAAAAAATGGTTAAACTATTTTCTAGTTATTATCAGAAGCTTATCACACTGCAGCTACTTTTCAGTCTTGTTCCTATAATCATTATCAGTGGCTATTTGTATTCTGATAAAATTAATGATGAAACAAAAAATCTCGAAGAAAAATTAATTTTTGTTTCAGAAACTGGAGCAAACAACATCGCATCGTGGATTGAGGAAAGAAAGAATAATGTTATCGATATTGCAAAAAATGAACTAATTCTCTCTGAAACAAAAAAACTACTAGATCCTAACACTAACGAAGAAGAGTTATTCATAGCTAAATTTAATTTGGAAAAACAACTTCAGACAAGTGTTAATACTTACGACTGGTTGGATGAATTAATAATTAGTAATCCGGTAACAGGAGATATAGTATTTTCGACTAACACAATTTATCAAAAAATCAATTTTAAAGAAGATAATCACTTTCAGCAAGCTCTTGCAAAAAAAACAGAAATCAGTGAAATTTTCCCATCATCCCAAGTTACACTGAAAAATGAATATGGTGAATACGAAAAAGGCGTTCCAACACTGCTGATCTCAGTACCAATCACCGGTGAAGTAGGCATAGAAGGCATACTAACAGCACGTGTAAACATTTTTACTATAAAACCAGAAGCTGATAAACTTGTTAAAGAAGATTTCAAAACAACTGATGATTACCTAATTAATTCTGATGGATATTTTATTTCAGAGTCAAAATTTCATAACGATCTTTTGAAACAAAACTTGATCAAAAAAAGATCACAATTAGAACTCCAAGTAGTTGAACCAAATTCTAATAAATTTACAAAGATTTTTCAGAATGCAGAAAAAGATGAATCATATGTTGATTTGAGTGGATACAAAAATTATAGAGGTAATAACGTTGTAGGCGCAATAACTCCAATCAAGAATACAAATTGGCATTACATAGTTGAAGTTGCTAAACAAGAAGCATACCTTGAAATTACAAA
>JAUYOQ010000149.1 GCA_030697975.1 Nitrosopumilaceae archaeon
ATAAGAAAATTTGCAGAAAAATTGCCAATAAACATGAAAATTAAAGAAGAGGGTGGAAAAAAATACGGCAAGTGGATACTGCGTAAAACATTTGAACAAAAAATCCCAAAATCAATTGTTTGGAGGGACAAATCTCCTATGCAAGACGGAGCAGGCACATCAGGCCTTGTAGCTTTGTTTGATTCGTTAATCTCAGATGAGATGTTTAATTTAAAAACAAAAGAGATTCAAGACTTAGACAAGGTTAAGATAAGAACAAAGGAATCGCTTCACTATTACACGATCTATAGAAAATATTATGCCCCACCACATACACTGCATACTTTATCACGCAAGTGTCCATTTTGTCAGTATTCAATAGATGTTAATTCAAAATTTTGCCGTATGTGTGGAAGCTATCCTGTCTGAGCATTTTTTTTCCATTTTCCAGGTTTTTTTACAAAAATGAGTCTACAACCATTGCAACAAAAATAATATTTTTTTCCGTCATGCTCATGAACTAGTGCCAAGCTTTCATCAAGTTCAATTCCACATACAGGATCAACTGGCACAGATTTCAGCCTAATTTTTTATATTTATACATACTGACATCAGTTTATGATATTAGTTTTTTTACTAACTCATCAAAATGGTTCTCTGATATTGGAGAAACTTTCATGATTTCTAAATTTTCACTAACATGTGATTCTAATTTATGTCCAACAAGTGGTGCCAACACACCTGGCGTTGAACGTGTAAATTGCAAACATCGTAGTGACGGTTTTAAATTATTAAATTCTGGGATTACCCCCTGTCCTAGCAGTTTACCTTGCATCAGTGGCACACTAGTAAAGATACCAATGTTGTAAAGTTGAGCAGCTTCTAAAATCGATACATTTTTTCCATCTACTTGTTGATTTTTCAACATGTATGCCTGATCAAGATACATGTTAAACGGTAATTGTATAAATCTAAAACCATGGTTATCTCCACCTACCTGATTTGCCACTTCTAAAACATCTGATAGAAGCAAAAATTGCGGATCATCATTTTGTACTCTAAAACAATCCCAAGTGGCCAAGCCATAGAATTTGATAGTTCCTTTTTGTCTTTGTGACTCATAAAATTCAAAAACATCTTTGAGGTTTTTCATAAATTGTGTTTTTGAGATGTCTTGAATTTGGCCTTCAACTGCATTGTGCAAATAAATCAAATCAATGCAATCCAAGCCAAGATTTTTTCTGCTACGATTAAGCTGGTCTTCAAGATATGGAATTGTCATACAATGATAACCCGAAGAAATGTCGCTTGGTTTTATTATGCCAGTTTTTACATATTCTCTATTAACATATGACCAAAAATCTTCATTGATGTCACCATCATTTGTAACATAACCATTTTTTGTGCTAATGAATACCTCGTCTCGGTTAATTTTTCCTTCGCTAATTAATGCGGCAATGGCTTTTCCGACTGATCATTCTGCCTTTTGAAAACGATAATTGATTGCAGTATCTATGACGTTTATTCCAGCCACAATCGATTGTTTTACTGCATTTTCTACCAGAATATCTGTATTTGAATCAGGATTGC
>JAUYOQ010000106.1 GCA_030697975.1 Nitrosopumilaceae archaeon
ATGTACACTGATAATCGCCCCATTCTACAATTGTTATAGGCGCAGACTCATCGCCTAAAATGGGTGAGCCATTTTCAATTAGTGTGCTCGGCGTCAGCTTGATTTCATCAGTAGTCTGGGATTCAGATGATAGGTTATACAGATAGAGTCCTGCAATAATTCCTATGACAACAGGAATTGCAAGAATATAGTAATTCTTCATGTGTTCTTGAGATTTCTTGGATTGTAAAATGTTTGGTTTTTTAAAATTTTTTACAAATGAACTATGCGATCTGCTTAAGATGAGTTTTTCTAAATTATATATAAATTTGATAAATTGTCCAAGAACTTAAATACACAAATACAAAGTATGTCTCAATGTCTTATTCAAATCAGATTTCAATTTCAAAATCTGGTGTTCCAATACTTGCTGTTGCAATACTTGCTGTAATTTTTGCATTTGGTCTATTTGTTGTAGGCTATGATCAGGGACATATTTTCAGCGTCATCATGGGCGAAAAGGCATTTGATGAGATGCTTATTCACGAACTTACCCATGATATGAGACATGCCGCTGGTTTTCCTTGTCACTAGAGTGTAATTTGTTATGAAAACACTTCTATTTCTTGCATTAGTTTTATTTTCAGGATTTTCAGCAGGAATAGTTCATGGATTAACTAATCTTGCTATAGTAGAGCCATTTCTTGACAACGCAATAGCAATCGAAAATCAAAATCTATTTGCATCTGGCGAAGCAGAAGACACGCCATCTTTTTGGATAGAATATGATTCGTATAGAACTTGGCAAAAAGGTGGTCAGGTATTAGCTGGGGCAATACTTGGAACATCAGTTGGTGCGTTATTTGGAATTGTTTATGCTTATTCAAGAAATTCCTTACCTGATGGCCACAGTGTAAAGAAAACTCTTACTTTGGCTTCAATTATGTGGGCTACGTTGTTTCTAATTCCGTTCATAAAATATCCTGCAAATCCTCCAACAGTTGGAGACCCAGAAACCGTTGTACTACGCAGTATAATGTATCTTGGATTTATTGCATTATCTGGATTTGGCGCACTAGGATTTTACAAAGTTTATAAAAAATTACTGCATCAAAAGAAGATTCTAGCGTTTGTTGGTTATGCTGCGTATATTACCATCATTTTTGTGCTAATGCCGCCAAATCCAGATGAAATATCTGCATCGATGGAGATGGTAAATGGATTTAGAACCATGTCTCTTGTCGCAGTAACAGTGTTTTGGGTAGCAAACGCCATAATTCTTGGTTTATTGTGGCAAAAATACAATCCGGATAAAAAACTGGAAACAAAAGTTAGCTAGTTTTTAAATTTTTCATTCTCGTATTATAGAATGAGAACGTCTCAGCATTATTTAAATAACAAAGAAATAGATGGTAACAAAATGGGACGACGACTAACACTTCCTCAATTAAAAAAATACGATATTACGCAACGCGTTATTGAAGCACTAGCTGATGCAGAATCAAGAACAATCGTATTTTCAATAATAAAAAAGGGTAGAACCGCAGCAGAAATTGCAGAAAAATATAAAATTCCACTTAGTTCAGTGTACAAAAAACTAACTGATCTTGAAGAATTAACACTAGTTGAAGTAGAGCGATGGTTGATTTCTGACAAGGGCCGCAGATTCAAAGTCTATCGTAGCAGAATAAGTAAGGCAGACATCAGCATCAAAAAGCCAGAACCAATGCTCAATTTGGCACCAAATTAATCTAATGTGATTTTAATGTCAAAGACTAACATAATCCAACTAAGTGAGTTTGATGTAACTCAAAAAATCATTGAATCTCTAACAAATGTTTGCACAAGAACCGTATTATTTGCCATAAAAGATGAGGCAAAAGACGCAACAAAGATATCTGAAGAACTTAACATATCGCAATCAACAGTATACAAAACACTTTCACAGCTAGAAGAGTTGGCATTAATCGAAGTTGACAAATTCATTTTTTCTAGTGGCAAAAAGATCAAGCTGTACAAAAGTAGAATTGCCCAAGTGAATATTTTGATAAAAGATACTGAACCTGTATTGGAACTTTATCCAAACGAAAACGTATCAAAAACTAATTCTACGTTTGTAGAATGAAACTTTAGAATGAAAATCCAGTTTAAATAGAATTAGCTGTTCCTAAGCGTTTATGTTGAAAAAATCAACGTTTGCCATAACCACATTGACAGCATTGTGGGTTACAGGTGTGGTATTCTTGCCTCTTGTTGTTTCTGCAGAAAACCAACCTGTTCCAAGTTGGATAAAAGGAGTTGCTGGATTTTGTTCTTCAAATAAAATTTCAGATAATGAATTTGTAAATGACATGGAATTTTTGATAAATTCTGGTACAATCAAGGTCACAAAAAATTTATTGGTTTCACCAGATGTTGACAAATTAACTGTCGGTTTTATTCCCACAGAAAAGGCTGAAGAGCTTACC
>JAUYOQ010000108.1 GCA_030697975.1 Nitrosopumilaceae archaeon
AAGTATGGTTCAGCAGATCTAGGCACTGTCTCTTTTCAAATAAATGCAGGTGATGCAAAGACAACAACACCTGCCGCTCAAAAACAAACAACCACTACATCACAATCCAAAAAATATCTTTCCTATGAAAATAAAAAGTACGGCTTTTCATTAAAGTATCCATCAGACTTGAAAAAGGAGGAAAAACTAGAGAAAAGTGATGAGCCTTTTCCAAACTCGATAAGTATAGTTAGTTTTTCTACTCCTTCTGAACTTTCAACCAATGGTGTAATTTTAATAAAAGACGATACTATTTTCAAAGGATTAAGCGGTCAAAAATTTTTAGATAAAATGAAAAATGAGTTTAAGAGTCGTACTTGTTCTGCTATTCCCGATCCTACATTAACTTGTTCAATGGAAGTTCTAGACGCACAAAGTGCTACTAATAAAAACGGTCACCTTGCATATAGTGGCTCTTATGCATTTACGATATCAGATAATCAAAACTCACAGAAGCTGATGATATTCGTAATCATGTATCCTGATGGCAATGATATCTGGATGTTACTTTTGGGTACTTTCCAAGGTGAGGACTACAAGGGCATTGGTGAGGAAACAGGTAAAATGGCTGACACGTTTACAATTTCCAACTATAAAGGCAAGCAAGAATCATCATCTTCTACTCCGACTCCACAATCTACAAAATCTCTTTTGTATGAAAACAAGCAGTACGGCTTTTCAATAAATTATCCATTAAACTGGGAAAAGGACGAAAAAGCCGAGAACGATTCTAATTTTCCAGAGATACTAGGTCTAGTGAGTCTTCATGATCCTTCTGAATCTGCTAATTTCATGCTAGGATTGGTACAAGACGATAAAGGATCTTCTCAAAGAATACTAGATCAATTGAAAAATGTAATTGGAGACAATATCTGCTCATCTATGCCCGCTGAAGTTACTTGCTCATGGAAAGTTTCAGAAAAAAGTTTAACTCATAAAAACGGTTATGGCGCAAAGTCGACTACACTTTTAGTTAAGGTATCAGATGATCAAACATCAATTGAGATGCCTGCAGTAGTGACGCTGATTCCTGATGGCAAGAATACTTGGGCCATGGTTTATAGAGTGTTTACCCCTGATGATCCAAAACAGCTTTTTAAGGATGTAGCCAGTATTTCCGAGTCTTTTAAAATTAATAACTATCAGGGCTCAGCATCACAAAAACAATTTTCTTTAGATGTAAAGGCATCTCAGAAAAATGACGTACTAGAAATTTCGGTTCAAAATCCCACAGGCTCGAAGATTGTCTATGGCATTAAACTAACAACTACAAATGGCAAAATTACAAACTTTCTAAAACTTGATGGCTGGGAACACAAACGAATTAACGATAAGACTGTGATGTATCAAACAAAATCCTCGCCACTAGATCCTGCAGAGACAATAAAGATCAAATTAAAGGTAGACAGCAAGAAAACGGAATTCTCTTGGGAAGCATTTTCTAAAGATCAAAAAAGCCTTGGAACAGGAAAAGTGAAAACTTGAAATCTGATTTTTCAATACGCCTATTTTTATTCATACTCTTGCTTTCTTCACTTACCATTGCTGGAAGTTTCCAAAATGTTTTTGCACAAACTGCAGGAGAATGGACCGGAAAGATGGAGGATGGATGGAAATACATAGCGAGCCATGGTTCAGAAGAACGCAAGAATGGCGCAGACGTTTTAATCACAA
>JAUYOQ010000116.1 GCA_030697975.1 Nitrosopumilaceae archaeon
TAAATTTTCAGAAGATGCCCATCCATTGTTTTCTCCAGTCCAGTTGTTGTATAATATATTATGATATTCCCAGAACTTTCCTTCCTCATTTGCACAATGTGTAGCATGTGCTGCGTTTATTGAATCAGGACCTATAATTGTAAAATCTTTAAACAAAATTTTTACCTTGCCTGTCTCCACATAATTTTTTAACACATCATGTTCTGTTTCATGAAAATATCGATTACAAAAAAAGCACTGATAATCGCCAAACTCAACCATGGTTATTGGCGCATTTTCATCACCTAAATACGGAGAAGCGTTTGTTGTAAAAACTTCTTTTTTTAGCTTTTGTGGCTCTTGGCTTTGTTCAATTTCTTGGGCTTCTTCAAGAACCAAGGGTTTTTCTTGATTTAGATTATTTAAGGCAAAATATGCTCCAAATATTGATGCTACAGTAATAGCTACGCCAATTCCAAGTGATGGACCATGAATATTCACAAAATTTTTCACTGTGGGCTACATTTAGTTCTTTAGCTGTAATCTAAATAAATGGAATCTCTTTGATGAAAATATTGAAAAAGGTATTTGTTAACGGGTATGGCTCAATTGGCAGTAGAATTGCACAGTTCATAAAAGATGATCCTGATATCAAAGTAATTGGTGTAGGCAAGTATTCTCCTGCTCAAGAAGTAAATACTGCTATATCAAGAGGCTTTGATGTTTACGTACCACAAAAAAAGCTTGGCCTGTTCAATGAATATAAAATTGCAGGAACGATAGAAAATGCACTTGATGACTGTGATCTAGTATTTGATGCATCCCCTGGTGGATATGGATATCAAAATAAAAAAAATCTGTATGAGCCAAAAGGGTTGATGGCAATATATCAGGGAGGGGAAACAATTTATGGTGAAAACGCAGTATCTGATTTACTTTTTAATTCAAGAGCAAATTACACGCAAGCATTTGGCAAAAAACATGTAATGCAAGGAAGCTGTAACGTGACTGGAATTGGAAGAATATTACAACCTCTTCGTGAAAAATTTGGAAACAGAATCATCAGGTTTGATGTTATATTGATAAGAAGATGGGCAGACCTTGAACAAACTGATAAAGAAGTTGTAGATACAATTGAATGGAAAGAAAGTCCTCACCATGGTGACGATGTAAAAAGTTACA
>JAUYOQ010000125.1 GCA_030697975.1 Nitrosopumilaceae archaeon
TATACCGCGCAATCGTCTGGTGTGTTTAATTCGGGGCAGTGGTATCGCCTATGGACATATCCAAACACTAACGTGATAGCAATGCATGGTGAGACAAACATTATCTTTCTTGCAACATCAAGCATTTATGTGACTCGGGCTGGAGATAGTGGATGGAATGCAACATTAACGCCACAAACACACACAATGTATCTCAGAAAAGCTTACAACGGCGGAACCAAACTTGAGTTTGAATATAACACGCCTTACACGGACACATTCACATTCTATGTTAAGATTTACTACGTAATAAACGGTGGGGCAATTGGAAATGAGGGACAAGGCGACTGGGGTGGCGAGACAATTTAATAATATCGTGTTTCTTTTTTTCTCTTCATATAGTATAAAAAAAATGACTGAACAAATGCCCCTTGACCTTGCAAAACTTTGGTGTGAGTATTACATTTTCGTGAAAAAGAAGCAAGATATAGATTTTAAAATCAATTTTGATTTGGCTGAACTCCATGACATCAATCACACAATTCTGCTATTCCTCAATCACATCGGTGAAGAGCATGAAAAGAATGAATTAAAAAATTCTTGCAATAATGTTATAGAAACCAATGACGACAAGGTCATCAACGAATGAAATTATCCATCTTATGGTGTCAGATAACTACGACAAACAACGACATGAAATTATTGTTAAAGCCGTTCAGTTCTTTCTAAATTCAAAGTCATACATTGAGGTTGTCAGTGTAGCATTGAAAAATCAAGAAAAAAATGAAGGCTTAAGCATTGCAACGGTTCCAAAACTTTTAAAGATTATTTTATCATGCTTGGCAATTTTTGACACTTCAAAAATCCTTAAAAAAGAAGACATTAAATATTACGTGTATGGAATTCTCATTAACTTTATCAACAATGAAGATCCACAGTTTTTTGCAGAGGTAATAACCCCCGATACATTTGAAGAGTTGTTCGATGGTTTGTTTGACATTCTCATGCTTTCCCCAAAGATTATCGAGAGTGTCAAACAAGGATGTGTGGCGATGTGTTAATTTTTTTATTAAGTTTTTAAACGCACTAAAAACTTAAAAATAAATATATTAAGTTATAATATACATAATGGAAACACGAAAATACAAGAACATTGAAGTGAGAGAAGACGGGGCATTTCGCAATCTCAAAAATGAAATCTTTAGCTTTGGGGAAAATCAAACAAG
>JAUYOQ010000135.1 GCA_030697975.1 Nitrosopumilaceae archaeon
GGTGTTTTATAATCTACCATTGGAGGAGATGTTTCCATAACTTCTGATAATTTTATTTTTTTCCAGTGCTCTTCGTTTTCTGCAAGATGTTTGACTATACCGTCTTCTGTTACAACCCCTATTGGTTCTTTACCATTAAAAATTGGAATTTGGCTTATAGAACGTCTTCGCATTAGTTTTATTGCATCATGTAAAGAATTTGTTGGTTTTAATTTTATAATCTCTTTACTACAAATGTCGCCTGCTTTATTTGGTGAAAGTTTTCCCTCTAATGTTGCAAGACTGTCAAATATTTTTCTAGCCGTATCGTAACTTGGGTGCGTGCGTCCAGATTCAATTTGATTAATCATTGATGTGCTGACATCAACCATGTTTGCTAATTGTTTCTGTGTTATGCCTAGCTTTATTCTTGCTGGTCTTATAGAATCTACTCTTGGAAGCATCTTGTCTAATTAAAATCTTAATTCAGATATCTGGTTATCGCCTTCTTTGCTTTTTTTCTAATAATACAGCTTGAGCTGCAGATACTATGGCAATTGGAATTCTATGTGGTGAGGCACTAACATAGCTGAGTTTAGAGTTATGACAAAATACTATTGATTTTGGGTCTCCACCATGTTCTCCACATATGCCAATTTCTAGTCCCGCTTTTACTTTTTTACCTTTTTCAATGCCAATTTTCATTAAACTTCCAACACCATTTACATCAATTGATTGGAATGGACTTAGGTCAAGTATCTCTTTTTCAAGATATTCAGGGAGGAATTTTGCTTCAGCGTCTTCTCGGCTAAAGCTAAACACTGCTTGAGTAAGATCATTTGTTCCAAAACTAAAGAACTCTGCTGTTTTTGCAAGCTCATCGGCAGTAAGACATGCTCTTACCACTTCAAGCATTGTTCCAAAGTTTACTTTTAGTTTCATTTTATACTTTTTTTCTATTTCAGATTTTATACGATCATAAATTTTCTTGATGTGATTGAGCTCAGAAATGCTTCCTACTTGTGGAACCATGATTTGTGGATGTGCGTTGACCTTTTGCTTGACAAGCTCTGCAGCTGCTTCAAATACAGCATTTATTTGCATCTCATAAATCTCAGGATATGTTATCCCGATTCTTACACCACGATGTCCCATCATTGGATTTATTTCTGAAAGATCTCTTACACGTTCCAGTAATCGTTTAGTTTCTTCTAGTTCTTGTGTAGAATTTGTTTTTTCTAATCTATGAATCTTTTTCATTAGCTCTTCTGGATTTGGAAGAAATTCATGTAGCGGTGGGTCCAGTAATCGTATAGTAACAGGATATCCTTCCATCTCCTTTAAAATTTTGATAAAATCACTTTTTTGCAGCTCGCCTAATTTTTTAAGTATTGACTTGCGGTCTTCTAGAGTCTTTGCCATAATCATATCAACAAATAATCCGATTCTGTCTCGTGCATTGAACATTCTTTCAGTTCTACACAATCCAATTCCTTTTGCGCCATATCTTCTTGCTAAAGATGCGGCGTCTGGAGTATCTGCATTAGCTCTAATTCCAATCTTTTTTATTTTCTCTGACCATGAAAGTATAGTCTTAAAATCTTCTGTAATTTTAGGCTCTACTGTAGACACTTCTCCTACAAAAATCTCGCCACTACTACCGTCAATGGTAATTGCATCCCCTTCAAAGATTGTCTTGCTATTTGCAATACATTTTTTATTTTCATAATCAATCTTCAAGTCAGCGCATCCCACAATGCATGGTTTTCCCATTCCTCTTGCTACAACAGCTGCATGAGATGTTTTCCCTCCTCGACTTGTAAGTATTCCAACAGATGCAAAAAAAGCAGGAACATCTTCAGGTTTCGTTTCCTCTCTTACTAGTATCACCTTTGCACCATTTTCACCCATCACAACTGCTCTTTTTACATCAAACACTACAACTCCACTTGCAGCGCCAGGAGATGCAGCTATGCCTTTTGCAATTTTATCATGATTTTTTGAACTGTTTTGATCAATTGTTTTATGTAATAACTGTTCAAGCTGTTCTGCTTGTAATCTGAGAAGTGCTCTATCTTTTGTAATTAATTTTTCTTTAACCATATCTACAGATGTTTTTACCATGCTTACTGCATTCATTTTTGCTGAACGTGTTTGTAAGAGATAGAATCTTCCTTGTTCTACAGTAAATTCGATGTCTTGTGGTTCTCTGTAATGTTTCTCAAGTTTACTACATGTTTTCAGTAACTGATTATAGGTTTCAGGAATCTCTTTTTTCATTTCATCTACCTGTTTTGGTGTTCTAATTCCAGCTACAACATCTTCGCCTTGAGCATTTATGAGATATTCGCCAAAAATCTTGTTTGTGCCATTACCAGGGTTTCGTGTAAATATGACACCTGTAGAGCTATCATTTCCCATGTTCCCAAATGCCATTGCAACAAC
>JAUYOQ010000148.1 GCA_030697975.1 Nitrosopumilaceae archaeon
GAAACAGATCTTACTGCTGGACTAAAAAAACTGCGTGAATTACGTGATAAAACGTGGAAACATGTTGACGATAAGGCAAAAGAATACAATACAAACTTTACAAATGTTATGGAAATTGATTCAATGTTTAGGGTTGCAGAAGTCGTGCTCATAGGAGCTATCAACAGAAGGGAATCACGAGGTTCACATGCAAGAACCGACTATCCAACAAGAGATGATGTCAATTTCTTACATCACACACTTGCATACTATGATTCAAAAGAACCAATTATGAGGAAACATCCAGTAACAATAACAAAATACAAACCTGTGGAGAGGAAATACTAGATGGAAAGACAAGAAAACAAAGAAGGAATCAGAGGATGGTTAAATCCTGGCCGCTATGGCATTGAGCGTTTTGCATACTGGTTAATGAGACTGACAGGTATAGGACTACTTGTTTATTTTATAGCTCACATTTATGAAACAAGTACTATACTGAATGGAAAAGCAGCATGGGAAAAAATGCTAGAGCTTACACAAACAACTGAAGGACATATCATTTTAGCAATTGTAATTGGAATGTGTGTATTTCATACCGCAAATGGAATAAGACTCATGCTTGGACAGGGTGGAATAGGCGTAGGAAAACCTGGAAGGCCTGATTATCCATATACACCACGCTCAATCAATATGAAAAACAAAATGTGTATTTATGCATCAATTGGACTTGCAGCGCTTGCAATGATGTACGGCCTTGGAGTAATGTTTGGTGAATAAAATGCGCGAAAGCATAATTATGAAAGTACATTATGGAACCGCCTTAGGTGCAGTAGCTCTTGTGGCAGTACATATTTTATTCAGACTCACTCAAGGATTTTCCGAATCATTACAGTACGAAAGTGTTATTGCAAACTATGAATTTCTACCATACGCACTAGTGCTAGAATTAATTTTGGTTTTGATTTCCATTCATGGATTTAATGGTCTTAGAGTTATACTGCTTGAATTAAAACAAGGACGAGGATATGAAAAGGCCGTTACATATGGTTGCATTGCTGCAATGGTTACTGTAATTGCATACGGTTCACGTACCATAATCATGGCAAGCTTGGGAATGACTTGAAAATGTCTACAACTACAAAACAATTCTCAGAGGAAGAATCGCAAACAACTACCTCGCCATCAAAATCGATCATACTGAGGATATCAAGATCCAATCCACAAGCAGGAACTCCAAAGTCATTTATGGAATTTAAGGTCTTATATGAGAAATGGACTACTGTATTAGATGCAATTTTAGAAGTGAAAAAATACCTTGATCACTCTGTTGGTGTAAGATATTCTTGTAGACAAGCATCGTGTGGTTCTTGTGGTATGGTAATCAATGGAAAGCCACGACTAGCCTGTTTTACCAAGATTACCGAGCTTAACTCCAGTGT
Organism: Nitrosopumilaceae archaeon; assembly: GCA_030697975.1. Lineage (GTDB taxonomy): Archaea > Thermoproteota > Nitrososphaeria > Nitrososphaerales > Nitrosopumilaceae > VHBM01. Next base: position 1,422 of record JAUYOQ010000148.1, read on the forward strand.
TATTACAGTTGAGCCAATGAACAAC
>JAUYOQ010000158.1 GCA_030697975.1 Nitrosopumilaceae archaeon
GATTCACCTATCAACAGTCCTCTATTTTCACGTGCCAAAAAGAATGCAAATGCCATTAAAAGACATCCAATAAAGATAGAACCTATTGCATCATATACTGTATTTCCAGTAATATCGGTAAGAAAAATGCCAAGAGCTGCAATAGCAATACCTGCTAAAGCTGCTGAATCTTCTACTATTACAGTTAATATGGTAGTATCCTTACTTTCCTTGAATTCGTAAATCAATTGTTTGAAAGTGACTTTTTCTTCACGATTTTCTATCGATTTTTTAAACTGCTTGTATGCTATTCTTAATGCATTTGCTTCAAATACAGCAGCTATAATCAAAACAATATAGTTAAGCATGGGATTTTCAAAATGATGTTCTCTGTTAAACAGTGAAGAAATTCCTTGTTGTAATGCAAGAACACCAGATATACCAAAGATCATTGTAGCAACAATGAACGACCAAAAAAATTGTGACTTGCCATAACCAAATTGATGTAAATGGCTTGCTGGCTTTGTACTAGCTTTTATTCCAACTAATAGTAGAATTTGATTAAAAGTATCTGATGCAGAGTGATAAGTCTCTGCCCACATAGAAACACTTCCTGAAATCAAAGCAGCTATAAACTTTGTTATAGCAATGCCAAGGTTGCCAAATAACGCTGCATAAACTGCTTTTTTTGAGCCTGTAACCAATTTAATTTGTATAGTTCTTAATTTTAATCCATATTAATGATGTTGAAAAATTTGTTTAAATAGTAATTGTATCAAAATCCCAAATTGATTTCTTTGGTTTTATCGTGTAATCTAAAAATCCTCTTTCTTGCAATTTTTTTACAATAATTGCAGAGTAAGCTGGAGCGCCAGTAGCACCAGGTGAGTTATAATTTATGATATGATAGGAATTTTTGTCTTCTAGTTCCATTACGTCTGTCAAGAATTTTCCTTTTGGTGTTATCACTGGAGAACGTATGCCAGCTATGCCACGTCTTGAAAAATGTTCTGGACGAATTTTTGGAATAAATTTTTGCACGCGCTTAATCATGGCATTTTTTGAAATTGAGCTTAGCCATTCCTTTGATACGAGTGATAAAAATTCCGGATCTGCAAATAGTTTTAGTGCATTTCCAGTTACTATTTCCTTTAATTTTGATAATGATGTTGTAACATCGCCAAAATATCCTGAATAAGTTTCTGGGCTTGGAACCGGTACTGCATTAGGACCAACCTCAGATTGGCCATTTGCTTTCTTTATCCAGTGAGGATCAAGAAATGGATATCCCTTAAACTCTGCTACAGTGTAAATCGTTGTTTTAACCAAGTCGCTGTATTTCTCATCAGCAATCCAGTATTCCCCACGAAAATGAAGATCAGAATAGTCTGTTGCCAAGCCACATTTTTGTGCGATATCAAGCGAATTTCCTCCCGCACAATTAATTATTATTTTAGAGGAAATTTGAGAATCATCATCAAATTGTATTGTACAATCGTTATTTTTTTCAATAGCATTTACATTTTTTCCAAAAAGGAATTTTGTGCCATTTTTTTCAGACTCTATTTTTAATTCTTTTGTAAATGAGCCAAAATCTGTTGATACTTCTCTTTTGCAATAAATGCCAGAATAACATTGTATGTTAGGTTCTTTTTTTGATATATCCTTGCTTTCTAATAGTTCTAGATCGCCGTCTGGAATTCCGTTTCTTTTTCCCCATTTCATATATTCTTCAAGACTTTTGTGTTGTTTTTCATCAAAACCGATTTCAAAAACACCTGTATTTTTCCATATGATGTTTCTGTTTTCAGCAAGTTTTTTCCACATTTCATATGACAGAATAGCAGATTTTGCTAAAACCTTCTTTGTGTCTGGATTGAGGTAAAATGGAGAATGAACCACGCCTGTGTTACGGCTGCTTGCGTGCATTGCAACGTCTTGTTCTTTTTCGATAACGCAGATTTTCAAATCATATAATGTAGAAATCCAATATGAGATGGTTGTACCAAGTATTCCTCCCCCAATTATTGCTACATCAAATTTGGTCAATAGCAGTGTCTTGTTTTCAAGTCATTAAATGATTTTGAATCGATGGTTCCTGTAGAATGAATAACTAATTTACACTACAGATTTCTGTTAATTTCATAGCACGTTTTTGATCCGTTTATACGCGATTATGAAACCTATTCCACCGCATATTACCCCTATGCCAAGAAGGCCAACAAAGGCACCTATTGGTTCTATGAAAGAATCCATTACTGCAGGATCCTGTGTTCCCAACGTGCCTTCAGTAAATAGCGAAAGTACGCCAGAGCCGGCTAAACCTGCAAATATCATATACAGCATTGCTCCCGCACCTCCTACATTCATTCCTATTAGATGAATCCAGGCAAGAGCCTTCAAACCTCCCGAAAATTTTTGTTTTAAATTGATTTCAAGATGATTATAGAATAGTGCAGTTACAGCTATGGCTACAACTATAATCAAATAAAATATTATTCCAATAAAGAACCATTTGGCAGGCCCCTCAAATGAGAGAGAAAGATACTGCATAATGTTTACGTCAGTAAAAGTGATTTGAAAACCGACTACCATAAATGCCATCGCAGTTATTATTCCACCTTGGATTATAGCGGCAATTATGAATTTGTCAACCCACCTAATCCTATTATCTTCCATTAATCTAAAAGTAAAACAGCAATGTATAAACAGTGTTATCTTTCAAAAATTTCTTTTAATATCAAAAAATGGTAGAAAGTCATTATATCTTTGGATCTGTTTAGACCTAAAATATATCGTAAAAACTTAAAATTTACCCCCAATTGATGTAATTATATTGTCTGATGAAAAGTCACAGGGTTCATCCAAAAATAAACTAGGATTAACAGCAGCAGAAGCCGCAGAACTAGCAGAAGCCGCAGCAAAAGCAGCTGTAGCAAAAGCAGCGACGGCAAAAGCAGCTGTAGAAGCAGAGGCAGAAAAAGAATATGAGGCAGCTGCAGGAGAAGCAGTATCAGCAGAAGCAGGCCACACTTTTACCAATAAACGCGGACAAGAGCAAATATTTAGACGAGAAATGGGAGAACCGGAATTTTTCCGTTATAAGAAAGATCTAGTTCCAACAACACCTATACTTACAGAAGATGATATTAAAGAAATTTCAAAAAGAGTTGAAATCCCAACAGATCAGATTCCACCATACAAGCCAGAACATATACTCAGTCCTGAATTAGGCGGAATATCCAATTATGAATCTGGAATAAGTGATCTTAGAGAGGAAACCGAACAAAAACTTGAACAATTAAGAAACGATCCTGATGCAAATATACAAGAAATTCAAAGAGCAGAAGAAGATTTGAAAACACTAGATTATTTGTATCAAAACTATTACATTGGCATGAATGTTTTCCGTACAGCAAAAGGTGGAAGAGACAAACTTCGAGAATAAATGGTGATGTTATGAGTAAAAATGATTTTAACATAGTCAATGTAAGAGTTACTTTCAAAAACCTCCCAATTCACAAGTTAGAAAGATTTGCGTTCAAAGATATCACAGCTGCATGTGAATCTTTTAAGAAAATTTCTGGAGTTTCAGAATGTGTAATAGTTCAAACTCCTAGTAGGGTTGAAATATTTACGATAAATAATCTGGAAAAAGGCGAAGTTCCAGATGTAAGGAGAAGTGAAGGAAAAAATCTTGTCATACATCAAATCAAAGAAACGTGGACATCACTAACACAACTAGAAGAATATGACCTTGACCATCTTGATCAGATTCTTGAAGTGTATATGGATACTGATGTTTACCTTCATCTGTTAAGACTAGCGTCTGGTTTGGAATCAATAGTTGTAGGAGACGAAAAAATTCTTGATGACATAAAAGCATCAATTTCAGGTACAAAGCTAGCTAAAGTATCTGGCAGAATATTGAATAAATTATTTGATAGTTGTATACGAATTGCAACTCGTATTAGAGATTCTACTGGAATTAGTAAGGGAGCAATATCATTTGGCTACATTGCTGTCAAAACTGCAGAAGAGTATGGAGGTTTAGATGGCAAGAAGCATGTTCTGCTTATAGGTACAGGTGAAACAGCAGCCATGGTTGCTAAATCTCTTAATAAAAAAGGCTATGCGTTTGATATTTCCAGTATGACCATTGAACGAGCTACTGGTTTTTCTAAAATATTGGGTGGAAAACCAATAAAATTTGAAGATGTTATAACAGGGTTCGATAAATTTGACATAATTTTTGTTGCAACTACAGCAGATTATTTCATAATTACTTATGATAAAATAAGAATAGTCGTTGGAAATAAAAAGAAAGGAACGATGATATTAGATATATCAGATCCCAGAGCAGTTGATGAGAATGTCTCTACGCTTCCTGGAACTAAATTAATGTTTAGAGATCAAATTG
>JAUYOQ010000160.1 GCA_030697975.1 Nitrosopumilaceae archaeon
GAAGGGGCCAATTTCGGTTATTGGATGCGAACTGGTAACAGATCAACTAATATTACAACAGGTCAAAAATATGAAGAAATTTTTCATGATAATAAAATGAATAATGAAAGAAGGCTTGTCTCGTATGCAAAAAACGTTCCTACAATAAACAAAGTGTTTGGAAAGGATGGCAAGAGTTATTCAATTTCAGAAGCACTTGAGAAAAAAGTAGATTGGCTTCAGATAGATATAGGATTTTTATCTGAACATGAAAAAGATGCTGTTTTACGATTATGTGACTATGTTGTAACCAATGGTTCCCATACGGTAGTTGGCGAGATACTGGGAATTTATGCAAAACCGATAATAGGTATTCCAGTATATGATGAGCACACTAATAATCTAAGATGCGTTGAGGAGCAGGGTTTAGGCATACTAGCAAGAAACAAAAATCAGGTTCTTGATGCAATAACGCAAATTAAAAATCGTATTGACACGTTCGGAGAAAGGCTAGAAGTTTATAAGAAAAATTTTGTGGGAAACGGTGCGCAAACTACTGCAAAAATTGTTTGTGAGATGCTAGAAAATAGGAAAAAAGATAATAGTTTTAATCAATAAGTTATTCGTATCTGGTACGCGGTATTCGATGGGCGAACTGACCTTTTGTTAGGGATGACGATATTAATCCGCGTACCAGAAAACTTGGTAGTTACTTACGATAAGTGGGAACGCTTTTATGGAAAACTTGAGTGATGGCAGTAGATGCCGGATTGTCCAGAGTGCATTGCAAGACAAAGAAAAGCCACCCGCGAACAAAATACTAATTCAGATGTAAATTTGGAAGAGCTATTTAAAAAAATCGAGGCACCAATGAAATTTGATCCAGTTACAAAACACTTTATTTGTAAAAAATGTGGTTTGTATGCAACCAGAGAACAAGTAGGCGACATACGTGAAAAACTTAACCAACGAGAGTTAACAAGAGAGGACAAACAATACGACTACTTGGAATGGTGGCAAAAAAGTAAGAAAGACAAACAAACATAGAGTAGCTGACGCATATGGCAAGAGATATTCCAGAATGGGTTACAGATGAAATACAGAACGCAAAATTTGATAAACCTAGTCTATTGCAAGGACAGGCTATATTTTAGATATTTATGAGCAGGATAACAAGATAGATGCACAACTCTATGAGCCAGTAGAGGATGACAGATACATTATAACTTTAGATCTGGCAAAAAAATTCAAACCATCAGAGCTTCAGAAAGGAGTTGTTTACGAGTTTAGTTTTGATGTTTTCAAGTCACCATTAGGTAAAAAAGTAATTGAGTTTCTAAAAAAGGAAAAAGAGATCGACATGGGAGCAATATATCAATTTGAATTAAAGGAACTCGAGCTTTTAGATGTTGGTTCTAGTGCAGAATCACCACCTGAGGAAGAAGAATAGTTATTTTTTGAGTTCAATCTTTTTCTAATTACTGAGCCAATAATTGGATTTACGATGAATGGGAAAGTGTGTTTTGCCCATACTGCTCCCCTGACTACTGATGGTACAATAATTTCAAGTCTTGATGAATTTGCTGCCCTAAGAACAGCCTTTGCTACAGTTTTTGCACTTAATGAGGCAGGAGAATATTTTGGCATTGAGGAAAATGATGGATGATCAAAAAAGTTTGTTCGTACCATTATGGGACTCACAACAGTAACTTTCACATTTGTGCCCTTTAGCTCATGTTTTAGTCCTTCTGAAAAACCAAGCATTGCAAATTTTGATGCACAATATGGTGCTATTCCTGGTAATCCAAAGCTTGCTGCAACAGATGCTACATTAATGATATGACCTGAATTTTGCTCTAGCATTTTTGGTAAGAAATTCTTGGTACAATATATCATTCCAAAATAATTTGTATGCATTTGAGATTCTATTTCTTCGATGCTTTGATCTAAAACTAGGCCATAAATTGCAAAGCCTGCATTATTTACCAGAATATCAATTCGACCAAACTTATCAAATACTTGTTTACTTAGTTCTTTGACTTGGGTTTTTTGTGATACATCACATTCGCAACAGAGCGTAGAGATTTTGTATTTTGATAACTTTTTTTCGACTTCGATTAACTTGACTTTTTTCCGTGCAACAAGTACTACATTTGCACCATTTTTTGCAAATTCTAGTGCAGCTGCTTCACCTATTCCGCTTGATGCGCCCGTTATTACAACAACTTTGTTTTTAAATTTCATACATATGCAGGTTTTTTGAAAAATAAAGTGGTTTCTATAGGTGTTTTTGTATATAAAATATCAAATGAGTTTATCGATAATCAGTAAAAAGGCAAAGCCCCCCTTCGTTCGTAATTTTAGCCGCATTTCTCGTTATGTTGTACGTTATGATTTGTTGGAAATTTTTCACAAATCAGTACTACAGTGTTAGTTTGTGTTGTTTTATCAAAAACTAGAAAGCAAAAAGAGTGTTACTAGATATTCTAATAATATGCAGCCTTATTCAAGCTTCTCCATACTATGATTGTTCAGAACACTGGATAATTGAAATACACGATGAACCTGTTTTATGCAATATTGGGCAAGATGTTCTTGTCGCTGGGTGTACAAACTTTGAAACAAAGACAGTAAGAGTCTATGATTATGCAATGTTTTCGTATGATAAAGATGAGTATGGCTTTACAGTATTAGAACACGAATTAGAACACCTGAAATGCATGTGTGGTTTTCATTCGTAGCTACATGTAGATCAGTTTATTTTCGACCAAAAAAATTTAATGACATTAACCTAGTTAACTTAAAGACCTTATTTGCAGTATTCTTTATTCTAGTTTTACTTGGTTCAATAGCAGCACCAGTTTATGCTACTAGATACATTGAAGTAACAAAAGAGGTTAATGTAAAAAAAGAACTTTTTGCAAAAGAACTTTCTGATTTAAGAAACTACAAAGAAATTTTTCCAACTTTAATAAAATCAGTAAAGATAGATCCTGTCACTAATCGCGCAAAATTTGTAATTGAGGCATCTGGCACCCATGAATCTGATGTAAAATCATCAATACAGCCTGATGGAAGCTTTGTGGTAGAAATTTTATCTGGGGATCTGAAAGGAACTAAAATTATTACTACACTTAAAGAGAGGATTGGCTTTGACGGTACTCCAAAAGGGGCTACCACTGTTAAGACCAAACTAATGTTGGAAACTAGTTTTTGGATATCCCTTGCACTTTCATTTGTAGGAGATAGTGAAATAAAAAATGCTGTCGGCGATGGTTTTTACGATTTGGGGGAATATGTCAAGGTAAAATATCCGCAAGAAACAACCAAAAAAACTCCAAAGCTGGAAGCTGCAAAAGCACTTGAACCTGCAAAAGAAGCATTAAAACCTCAAGTTACTAGTTCGCAAAATCAACAAACTAACCCCAAAACAAGTATGCAATCTACTATTGAAACACAAG
>JAUYOQ010000162.1 GCA_030697975.1 Nitrosopumilaceae archaeon
CGCCCAATCTGACGAAATGATTTTCTGCCATCCTCTATTAGTGAATTTAAAATCGCAATATCTACTTCATCAAGTTCCTGTGGCATACTCAGCTTGTTGTTATCTTAGCTTTTAATTTTTCTTTTTTTGGCACACCTACAAACTCTAGTTTATCATCAATTACTATTCCAGGTGCTGTGTAAATTGGATATTTTTTCAAATACTCTGGCTTTTCTGTAATATCAATTACGTCGTACTTTACTCCAAGATCATCAAGCATTTTTTCAACAACTGAACAGTTTGAACAGTCAGGTGTTGTCAGGATTTCAACTTTCATGTCTTTGTAAACTGTTCTGGATTTTTCTCAAATGCCCACTTGCAGCTTGCGCAGCAAAAATGAAACTTTTTTCCATTGTATACTGTAGATTCGTTTTTTTCACTAACCTCCACTCCACATACAGGATCCTTCATAGCGTTATCATCTCTTTTTTCTTTTTAATCATATACCATACTATTGGAATTGCAATTAGTGCAGCTAAAATAGCAGGCACTGCTTGTTGTGGGATTTGTTGCTCAATGAAATGCATGTGTTGATGCTGTCCAATATGAAACTCTGGTGGAAGGCCAGTCATTGAAACTAAATTATTCCATCCTATATGGACAACTGTTCCCTCATACCACTCATGACCTCCAGGCAATCCATTGATTATCAAAAATGCACCCAATGCAATTAACATCCATCCGGTAAGGTTTTCAATTTTTACTCTGTTTTGTGTGATACTCTTTGTTGCATTGATTCCCAAAATTGCAAGAATTGATAACAAGATTAGCGGAACTGCTCTGCCAATTCCATGTACTGCGCCAAGGGATGCACCAATCTCAAGACTTCCTGTACCTGCAATGTATATCAAAAGCCAATAAAACAGTGGATTTGGGCACCCAACGCCTGCATTACCAAGAAGTGTCCCCATAAAAAATGATTTTGAATAATCGCCACGGTTTTGTATGAATTTTGGTGTTCCAGAATATGTTGGAAGTTTTAGCTCAACTAGTCGTAGCTGTGATAATCCAAAAACAAATGCTGCAACTCCTGCAATCAAAAACATTATTGTCGACACTTGATCAAGTGATGCAGACCTTCCTAGTGTTGCGACAGCAAGTCCATATGCAGTGATTGTGGTTGTAAGGCCAGCGCCAAACAAAAGTGCCATGACTAGTCCTTTTTTGTAGCCTTTTCCCATGCTTAATGGAACTATGATAAACACTAGAGGTAGAGTACATGGCAAGATAATCATTGAAAGTCCTGCAAGATATGAGATTACAAGCCATGATGGATATGATGCGCTTTGTCCTGCCCCTACTGCAATATCACCTGTTAGTGAGAAAACTATTCCAAGAAATATCAATGAAAATAGCGTAAACGCAGAAAGCACTAGAGTCTTTTTTGCAGTGATTTGATATGACATGTAATTAGTATAGTGTTGAGAGATAGATAATTACTGGACTTTACAATTGTAAAATTTTGTGCGTAAGCTTTTAATCATTTACTTTGAATTTGATTTAGAGTTCTTTATTAGTGCCAATTAGCTGCCACTCTTCTCCATTGTTTGTGCTTCGATAAACTTCTTGAAAACCTTCTTGTGAGTAGCCAGCAACATAGATTATCTTGTTTTGTGAATC
>JAUYOQ010000170.1 GCA_030697975.1 Nitrosopumilaceae archaeon
GACCTGCTTGCCTTTTCTTATGCTATGTTCTAAGTAGTAATAGATCTGATCCTTAATCTTCTTCGTCTTTATAGTAACCATGAAAGTGTTTACCCCTACATATTTATATTATTTTCATTTTATAGGAAAATGTAGGGGTAAATAATCCATATAAGTATTATAGTTAGTCAGAGCATACAGGAAATCGAAGTAAAAATTACTGATTCAAAAAGCTCACTCAAAATAGGATCTGTATTAATTGATCACAAACTAGACAGAGCCTATTGATTCTCAGTTAATCTTATCTTGATGATTTAAACAGGTTTGACGTGCCAGATAAAAAGAAGGAAAATGATGTTATTGGCAGTATCGAGTTTAAGAAATTCTTTGATCGCATTCCTCAAAATGATCCAAGAAAAAAAGAATTTTATGAAATATTCAAAATTTTAAAAGAGGACTGTTTACGAGGCAATAAAATACATCATGATCGTTGGCCTGAATCATATATTAGCAAATACAGGATTAATAATCTCTGGCGATATACACTACGTTCAGGCTGGAGAATAGTATACACAATATTAAGTCAAAAAGATAGTTTTATTGTTTGTATTCTTGAAGCTTTTTCACATAAAGATTATGAAAAAAGGTTTGGTTACTAGTCTACAACAATGGCTTGGAAGTTTTTACTAGTCTTTTTAGTTTTGGATTGTCGACAAATATCCAGATTATGGTTCCGTCCTTGTCGTATATTATTTTGTTTGATTCTTCCAGATAATTCAAGACGGTTTTGAAGGTTGGATATTGTACCTGCCTTGGCAATGCTCTCCAGAGTTTGTTTTTAGTTGGATATTCGGACATTTTAGAAAGTGTTTGTTCTACCATCTTGATAGTATCTAATGTAGGATTAGTGTTTATTTTGATTTTTTTGCTTTTTAATACTACCTTACTCATCTACTTTTAAAATGTACTCATGTCTATATATGTATCACTATAATACGTATATGTATAATGCATGTATATTAAATTACCAAAATCAAATCTAAAATAACTCTAAGAATCGAAAGCGAATGGATATCTCATCTTTTGTAGTGGTTTTTTATCTAACAGTGATTTTCCACTGGAAATGCACGTATATGATACGCTTTAGGTAATAAGGTCATGACCAGTGCTATTAATAGTACGGTATTATACAGTACTACTATGATTAGATGCGAATACTGCCCAAGGGGCTTTGTAGAGTCCCAAAATGGACTAGTCGAAAAGACACTCCATGAAGTCCTACACTCACCAGAAGTGGTAAACAAATAACGCTTTTGGTTTTTTTTATTAATCCAACTTTTTTATCAACAAAATGACCAAATATCTAGCGTGGCAAAGGCAAAATCAGGATCAAAATCAAAAACTGTCAAAAAGGCACCAACTCCAGCTAGCATAATAAAAAAGGTTGAAACTGTATCAACTTCTGCTAAGACATTATCAAAAGAGCTAAAGGCAATGACAAAGATTTTTGCAGAAAACCAAACGGTGCTAATTGCAATAAAGGACATGATTGATACTGTGGCAACATCGGTAGAACACGTACAAAAACAGTCAAAACATATC
>JAUYOQ010000174.1 GCA_030697975.1 Nitrosopumilaceae archaeon
AATAATTAGTGTAAGTGCAGATGGCCTTGATGAGTCTTGGCTTGGGAAAGAAATCACACAAGATGATCTAAAAAAACTTGAAGCATTGTCAGAAAAATATGGATTCAATCTAAGCTTTGAAGGAGGGGAAGCAGAAACATTGGTAACTGACTGTCCGTTATTTTCAAATCCTATCAAAATCAAAAAATCTAACAAAGTATGGGATGGATACAGAGGAAGATTTGAAATACTGGAGGCAGAATTAGCTCACAATGCTTGATAGCCTAAAAAACAATCTCAGAGCAGCAATAAAAAAATTAGTGAGCTCTTCTGGAGTTGATGAGGAGCTAATCAAAGAACTAGCACGTGATGTTCAACGTGCCTTGCTACAATCGGATGTAAATGTAAAACTTGTTCTTGAAATCACAAAAAATCTAGAACACAGATCCCTTAATGAAACTCCACCTCCAGGTCTTTCACGAAAAGACCACATTGTAAAAATTCTTTACGATGAGCTAGCAAAACTTCTTGGCAATGAGACTGAATTTTCATTCAAGCCAGGTAAATTAAACAAGATATTGATGCTTGGAATTCAAGGAAGCGGGAAAACAACAATTACTGCAAAACTTGCCAAGTTTCTCTCAAAACAGGGATATAAGGTAGGGGCAGTTGGTGCAGATACCTTCAGGCCAGGCGCACTAGTTCAGCTAAAAACAATGTGTGAGAAGGCAAACATCGAAGTTTATGGTGAAGAAAATAACAAAGATTCGCCATCTGTTGTAAAAAATGGCATTAAACACTTTACAGACTCTGGTATTGACATTGTTCTTATTGATACTGCAGGACGTCATAAAGAGGAAAAAGACCTGCTTGATGAGATGAAGCAGATAGGTAAAGCTGCTGAGCCTGACTTGGCATTGCTTGTAATTGATGGTACCATTGGTCAGCAATGTTACTCACAGGCTGAGGCATTTCACAAAACGGTTCCAGTTGGAGGAATAGTAGTAACAAAACTTGATAGCTCAGCAAAAGGAGGAGGCGCTTTAGCTGCTTCTGCTGCAACAGGTGCACAAATAATGTATGTGGGAACAGGAGAACGTATTGATGATTTAGAAAAATTCTCTCCAACAAGATTTGTTGGTCGTCTTTTGGGCATGGGTGATGTTCAAGCACTTTTAGACTTGGCAAAAAGACTAGAGAGTGAAGCAGATGATATTCGTCTTAAACGCATGTCAAGTGGTAAGATGAACATGGATGATTTTTACTATCAGCTTGAGGAGGTAACTAAGGTTGGCTCACTAAAGGGATTTCTTGAGACCATGCCAGGACTGTCAGGAATGGTAAAAGAGGATCAACTAGAACAAATGGAAGACAGAGTGCAAAAATGGCGATACATCATACAAAGCATGACAAAAGAGGAGAAAGCAGATCCTGATTTGCTAAACGCATCAAGAATTAAAAGAATTGCAAGAGGTGCTGGATGGCCAGAACATGAGGTAAAAGAGCTACTAAAAAACTACAAAAACTCAAAGAGTATGATGAAGGCATCAAAGGGAAGACAGATGCAAGGATTTTTACGCAGAATGGGGTTGGGATAGAATTTTGCAAACAAAATTACTAGCCACATCGCCTAGTCTACAAAAACTTCATCTTGCAAAAAAGTTCACTCAAATACTTTCTATTGCAAAAAAAATCTTAGATGAATATTCCGTATGTACTGCATGCACAGGACGATTGTTTGCAAAAAAACTAGGGCTTTTATCATACGAACAACTCGGAAAAAAAATTTATCGTTTATTGCAAAAAAGCAAACCTGATAAATGCTTTGTATGCAAAAATTTTCTTTTAAAAACAAATTACTTTGTTGACAAACTGCTTGACATATCCTCAGAATATGAATTTTCAACATTTCTTGTAGGTGCTATTCTAAAACCATCAATTGTTGATAACGACGATGAAATTAGATCAAAGTTTCAACTACGTGGTATAGATAGCGTAAAGACAGATTTTACAAATCAAATAGCAAAAATTTTTTCAAAGAAAACAAAAAGCCGAATTGATTATCTTAATCCTGAAATCACATTAACAATAGATCTCAAAACCGATTCTTGTCAAGTAAAGTCAAAACCCTTGTTTCTTTTTGGTAAATATACAAAAACAGAACGTGGCATACCACAAAAAGAAAAACCATGTTCTAACTGTGAAGGAAATGGTTGTCGCACATGCAAAAACCACGGGATATGTACATTTGATAGCGTGGAAGGAAAAATCGCTCAAGTTGTCTTTGATAAGTTTGGTGCAGACCAAATCAAGATAACATGGATTGGTGGTGAGGACAAGACAAGTCTTGTATTAAACAAAGGAAGACCTTTTTTTGTAAAGGTAGTAAATCCAAAAAAAAGAAACGTCAGACTTGGAAAAAAAATAACTCAAGACAAGGTGGTAATACACAACCTTCATCTAATAACACAAAACCCAAAAACATCATTTCCATTTAAAACAAAAATTCAGCTACATGTTGAGACAGAACATAATATAACAAAAGATTCTCTAAAACCA
>JAUYOQ010000175.1 GCA_030697975.1 Nitrosopumilaceae archaeon
GATTCAAAAAGAAGAGATGGTATTACAAAGCATCATACCAGCACACATATTCTAAATTCGTCTTCTAGAAACGTATTAGGCTCTTGGGTTTGGCAGCACTCTGCGTTTAAAGAAGAAGACCACGCAAGATTAGACATTACACATCATTCAGCTTTGACTGATGACGAAGTTTCAAAAATTGAGGAGCTGGCAAACGCCAAAGTAAAAGAAAACATTCCAGTAACGATTCAAAATTTTGATAGAGGAACAGCTGAGCAAAAGTATGGATTTAGAATCTATCAGGGAGGAATTGTTCCAGTAAAGTCAGTCCGAATTGTTTCAATCAAAGATTTTGATATAGAGGCGTGTGGTGGAACACATGTAAAGAGTACAAAAGATGTTGACCTTATCAAAATTACAAGAACAAAAAGAATTCAAGATGGTGTAGTTAGATTAGAGTTTGTAGCTGGAAAGACAGCTCAAGAATATGTTAAAAAACATGAAGCTGAGCTGACAAAGGCATCAGCTGAGCAAACAGCAAAAGAACAAAGAGACAAGCTAAGAGAGGAAAGAAAAGAACAAGCTAGAGAAAAAATTCCAGCTTTGCTTGAGCAAATTTCTCAGACAAGTGAAGGTAAGGTGGATGAGATTTTAGTTTCTAGTGGAAAATTTTATTCTACTACAGATGATCAATATGATGAATATTTTCACATTAATTTTGGAGAAAAACTAGTCAAAGCAAATCCTAGAGCAGTATATTGCGGAATTTTTGAAGAAAGAGGAACAGTACGAGCAATAATTCACGCAGGAGAAGAGGCCTCAAAGCAGAACAAAGCAAGCGATATCGCACAAGCAGTATCACTAGTTCTTGGGGGCTCTGGCGGAGGAAATCCAAGATTTGCTCAAGGTGGAGGACCAGACAAGTCTAAAAAAGATGAGGCCATCAACAAAGCAAAATCAATGGTTTTGGGATAGTGTGAATTATGGATGTAGATTGGCATGCAATTGAGCAAAAGTGGAGAAAAAAATGGAA
>JAUYOQ010000189.1 GCA_030697975.1 Nitrosopumilaceae archaeon
GATTATTCTGTGTTTTTGATTATTCTAATTTACGTCTGCTGGTTCCTCGTCCCATGCTTACATATCGTCCCTTAGTGTCAGCTTTCTTTGTTTCTTTAATGTCACTTAACTTTACTTTTCTGGTACCGCGACCCATTGATACAAATTCATTACCTGCAGCTTCTTTCTGTTTTCGTTGATATTCCTTGAATCTTTCTCCTGACCAGTTTTCTTTGTCTGCATCTACTACTTTGCGTGTCGTCCCTCGTCCTCCTACCTTGACTACTTTACCCATGCATAGACAAGAAATTACTATGGTTTAAAGTTGTTTATTATTATAAAATGCGGGAAGTGGGATTTGAACCCACGAACTCCTAGGAGATAAGGACCTGAACCTTACGCCGTTGACCAGGCTTGGCAACTCCCGCATCGTAGAATTTAGAACCCTAGAATAAGATTCTTTATTGATTAGAAAGATACAAAAACAAAACTTACCAAAATACACAGGATTGGAGTTTAGAGAGATTTATTGTAGTGATTGTAAGAAAGTTTTAGGAAGGTATAATGTAAAATACTATTCTGATGCAAAGATTGCAGAATTACTGAAAATCAGTCATGAATCACACATACGTGATGGACATAAAATAGACTTGAGAAAAACTAGAGATTAGTTTTCAAATGAAGATTTATGCTCTTTAATTATTTTTACTGCATCCATTAATTTTTCTATTCTCTTAATGCGAGAATCACGTATAGTTAGATTCCATGGCTGTGAATAAAGCAGTATATTTTTTCTCGAGTTTGCGATCTTTTCAGCATTAATGGGCGAGTCATCAATATAGATATCGTAATCTAGTTCTGCCTTTTCTGGACCTTCCTCAACTGATACATATTTGTGATAGGCAATATTTTGAGTTTTAAGCCAGTTTTTTACATACACATCAGTAGAATGCTCTCTTGCTGTAACAATATCAACCATACCTAAGTTTGTTAATTCGTATACAGTATTAGATAATTCATTTTCTGTAGGTGGAATTTTTTCCCACGACTTCCAACAAAATGATAATTCATCATCAAATTCATCTGATTTTATATCAAATTTTTTCCAAAAATCCCACTCTGTGATTTCATTTTTTGTGATAGTCCTTCTTCTAGTATTACTATAATGTAACCATGATTTTATGACATCGGCTAATACACCGTCAACATCTAATGCAATTTTCATTTAAGCAAAAATAATATTAAATCAGTCAAAAGTTTTTCGAAGTTCATCTAATAGATTTTTTTGATGTTTGCTAAGTTTTTTAGGAATATTGACAACTAACCGCACATACTGATCTCCTCGTCCTCTACTGTGTTGGCGAGGCAATCCTTTTCCTTTTAACTTGATTATGGTATTTGGTTGACTTCCTTCTTCAACTTGAATTTTTTCTGTTCCTTCTAATGTAGGAACTTCAATAGTTGTACCAATTGTTGCGTCTATCATATTTATTGGAATATCATAAAAAACATCTATATCGTCCCTTTTAAATTTTGGATGTGGTTTAACTTGTACTCGTACAATTAAATCACCATTAATCCCACCTGAAATTGATTCGCCTTCTCCTTGAATGGTATAATCTCCGGTTTCTATGCCTGGCGGAATGTCAAATTTGATGTTTTTAATGCCTCTGGTGTTTCCCTTCCCTTTACAATTCTGACAGGGAGTTTGTATAATTTTTCCTTCTCCGTTACATGATTTGCATGGTTGAATAGTTACAAAAGTAGAAAATCCCATATTACGAGACATTCGGATTTGGCCGTTGCCGTTACACGTAGAACAAGTTGTTTTTGATGTACCGGGTTTACATCCAGATCCTTTACAGACTTCGCAATACACATCCTTAGGTACCTCAATTTCCATTTTCTTGCCATGTAAGACATCTTCAAGCGTGATTGATGTCTCATATAGTAAATCTGCACCTTTCTGCCTTCCAAAGCCGCCAAATCCTCCTCCTCTACCAAATACAGTTTCAAAAATTGATTCAAATCCTCCAGATCTTCCAAATATATCACTGAAGATATCACTGAAATCACCTCTTGCACCTCGGAAGATATCTTCAGTGCTGTATCTACCATCTACACCTGCATGACCAAATTGATCATAAATTTTCCGTTTTTCAGTATCTGATAATACTGCATATGCTTCTGAAATTTCTTTAAAATGTTCTGCGGCGTCTGGTGATTTGTTTCTGTCAGGATGAAATTTTAATGCTAGTTTTCGATATTGCGATTTAATTTCACTTTCTGATGTTGATTTAGATACTCCTAATACTTCATAATAATCACGTTTGCTACTCATTTTGATATTCCTAGTATTAGAATCGAAAGTATATACTATCTAATTAAAGCCACATTGTATTACCTGATTCATAAACAAATTTGATTAAGGATTCTGTCCTCCACTTGTTTGTTGTTCTGCTCCACCTTGTTGATCGGTACCTGGTGAAGGGGTAACTTTCTTGTATAATTCGGTAGTTATTTCGTTAACTATTGCTTTCAAGGCATCAAGTTTTGGCTTTATTTGCTCCGCATCTTTGTTAAGTACGTCCTTTAACTCTTTTATAGCGTCAGTAATCTTAATTCCCTGTTCTTGTGAAATTTTGTCTTTTAGATCATGATTAACTAGTTTTTCAGTAGTATAAATGAAACTTTCCGCTTCATTTTTTAAGTCAATACCTTCTTTTTTCTTCTTATCTTGATCTGCAAATTTTTCTGCATCTTGTTTAAGTTTTTCAATTTCGTCTTTTGATAGTTTAGAACGAGATTCAATTGTT
>JAUYOQ010000190.1 GCA_030697975.1 Nitrosopumilaceae archaeon
TCATGGCAATAGGGCACCCAAAGTATGTTGGCCAGCTAAAGGAACTAGATGAGATAGTGTTCTATGATGCAAAGGATCCTCAAACAGGCGCTATATTTTTAGAAGAGCCATCATTTGCACTAGACTTTGCACATATTTTACCGCTAGTGGAAAAGTGTTCGATTCTTCATGGACACACATCATCTGTGATGGTTGAGCTTGTAGGACAGATGAAAAATAATTTGTTAATTGATTTTGGCGAGGCAAAAAGAATAATCAAAAACGCAATCTCAGTACTAGATCACAAGTTCTTTATCAATAAAAAATATCTAAAAAATGAAGACAGCTCACACTATCAAATTGTATTTGAAGGACCAAAGGGAATGTTTGATCTTCAAGTTCCAAAGGATACAACATATCTTTTAGAAGGCGAAGCTACTGTTGAAAATCTTTCAACTGAGATAATTAAAATTCTTGCACCAAAGTTGCCGTCCAATATTGAGGCAATAGGGGTTTACATATACGAAGGATACAACAAAGGTGCGCATATTATATCCAACATTACAAAACCATAGACGATGGAACCAAAGATCCAAGAAACTGCTTGGAATCCAGAGCTAGAATTAAAAATCATCAAACAATGGCAGGAAAATCATCTCTACGATTTTAGTCCAAAAGAGAAAAATTTTGTAATAGATACTCCACCACCATATCCTTCAGGAAGGCCTTGGCACATTGGTGCAGCAGCCCATTATTCCCAAATTGACATGATTGCACGCACAGCACGAATGGCAGGAAAAAACGTCTATTTTCCAATAGGAATTGACAGAAACGGCCTTCCAGTTGAGCTATACACAGAAAAAAAGTACAACATAAGGATGCGTGAAACCGAGCGTGGCAAGTTCTTGGAGCTTTGCATGCAGGCACTAGATGAGCTTGAAGCAGAGATGATTCAGATAATGAAAAGCCTTGGAATAAGCAGCGATTTTGCAAATTATTACAGAACAGACTCTGAAGAGTACAGGGCACTTACACAGTCAACGTTTATCGAATTGTGGAAAAAAAATCTAGTATATCTTGCAAACAGACCAAATAACTACGACTGGATTTCAGGAACCACAATAGCTGATGCCGAGATAAACTATGTTGATATCCAAACAAAGCTAGTCTACATGAAATTTGCAGTTAAAGACTCTAATGATTCAGTTACAATTGCAAGTACCAGACCGGAGCTGCTGTGTGCATGTCAAACAGTTATTGTAAATTCAGATGATACTAGATATGCAGATCTTGTTGGCAAAAAAATAACAATACCAATTTTCAATAGAGAGATAAAAGTAATGACGCATCCATCAGCACAGATGGAGTTTGGCTCGGGTGCTGTGATGGTTTGTAGCTATGGTGATCAAAGCGACGTTGCACTGTTTAGAGAATTAAACTTGGAAGAAATAGTCGCGATTGGCCTTGATGGCAGGATGACAAAGGCTGCAGGAGAGTATGAAGGTCTTAAGGTAAAGCAGGCAAGGGAAAAAATTATCGAGGATCTAAAAAACAATGGCTTTGTTGAAAAAATAGAAGACATTATGCATCGAACGCCTGTTTCTGAGCGAAGCAAAAACCCAATTGAAATAATTCCGATGGAAGAATATTACCTAAAACAAAAAGAGTCTGTAGAAAAAATCAGACAACTTGGATCACAGATCACATTCTATCCTTCTATGCACAAGCAGATTTTGATGAACTGGCTTGATTCAATAACAATAGACTGGCCAATTTCAAGACGAAGATTCTATGGAACAGAGATTCCAATATGGTACTGCAAAAAGTGTTCAGAGCCACACGTACCACCACCTGGCAAATATTACAAACCTTGGCAAGACAAGGCTCCATTTTCTAAATGTGAAAAATGTGGAAATTCTGATTTTGTTGGCGAGGAGCGAACCTTTGATACATGGATGGATTCAAGCATATCACCGCTTTTTGTAGCAAAATACCAAAAAGATGAGGACTTTTTCAAAAAGACCTATCCAGCCACGATTAGGCCTCAGGCAAAGGATATTGTTCGAACGTGGCTATACTATACCATTTTACGCTGCGAGCAACTCACAGGAAAAACTCCATGGTCTGAGGCATGGATTATGGGCTATGGTCTTGATGAAAAAGGAATGAAGATGAGCAAAAGCAAAGGAAATGCAATAGATCCTCTTCCTGTCATTCAACAGCTTGGTGCAGACACTTTTAGATTTTGGAGTGCAAGTGAGATAAACCACGGTTACGACTTTAGATGTTCAGAGCAAAAAATCGAATCAACAAAAAAGTTTCTAAGCAAATTATGGAATGTAGCACGATTTCTATCTAGTTTTGAAATAATAAATTCAGCTAGTACAACAACTGCTGACAAATGGATACTGTCTGAGCTTGACAAGGTGGTAATTGAATGCAAGAAAGGATATGCAGAGTATAATTTCTTTATTCCATCAACTACGATAAGAGAGTTCACATGGAATCTTTTTGCTGCACACTATATCGAGATGGTAAAAGCAAGAGCTTACGGATTAGGTTTTTCAGATGATGAAAAAAAAGGAGCAATATACACACTTCACAAGGTTTTGTCTACTATTCTAAAGATATTAGCACCAATAACGCCATTTATTTCAGATCATTTGTGGCAGCAACTCTACTCAAAGACTAGCATACACAAAGAACGTCAGGTTGAATCAGAGTCTCTTGAAGATCTAAGCAAATTTACAAAGGAAATAGTTGAATTTAACTCCAAAGTGTGGAACGAAAAAAAGAACAAAGGTCTTTCACTAAAGGATTCAATTTCAATTGCAGTTCCACAAAGTTTGGAACCATTCAAAAAAGATTTGCAAGCAATGCACAATCTAAAATAATTTAACATTAACAAAATTAGAATAAAGTTAGAAAGTGGGTTTGGTTAACGTCTAGCTAGTCTTTTTGCCTTGATAAAGTTCCAGATCTTTTTTGTCATTTGACTTGGAGCAACATTTGCTCTCCCAAAAACTTGTTCAAGTGTTTCTTTTCTTCCTGCAAAGCTGATTGCATAACCGCCAAACGGCTGTTTCTTTTTTGAGCTTCTTGATGTAGATTTTTGTGATCTGCTTTTTGGTTTTCTTCTTGATGCCAAGATTCCTTATTTGATAAAAATCGCCTATTTTATCATATTGATGAAATACTTGTGCATTGATACATCGTGTGTCAGTTCGGGATGAAATACTGTAGCCAGAATATTTTTTTGTTTTACGGCAATAGTTTTTTCATTAAGTTTTGAAATTACTTCAACATTTTTTCCAACTTCTAAAATTGATGGCGCCCTTATGAAAACTCCTTTGAATTTTGGAATTTTAATTGACTCCATTGAAATGTCAGCTTCAAATGAATTGCGTTGTCTTCCAAATGAGTTTCGCTCTACCTTGACATCAAGCAGGTCAAGCAGTGGCTGTTCTGTTTTTCCAACTGTATGATCCTTTACCTCTTTTGCTAAAAGTATCAGTCCAGCACAAATTCCCATGACAGGCATTCCAGCTTCGATTTTTTCTTTAATCTTCTTTAGTGAACCATTTACTAGCGATAGCTGTCCTATTGTGGTACTTTCCCCACCTGGCAGTATTATTCCATCAAGTTTTGCTATTTGATCAGGTGTCTTTACAGTACTTACTGTGCCTTTAATTCCAAGCTCATCTAGTGCAGCTCTTGTGGAGGCAAGATTTTCTTCAACGTCTCCTTGTACTGCAAAAACTCCAATGTTTAGACTCATGCTGTACTTCCACGTTCTTGCATGCGAAGCTCCAGGTTGTGAACATCTAGTCCAAGTATAGAGTGTCTTTCATCAATCATTTTCTGTGCTTCCATGACTTTGTCAGCATCTTCCCAGAATGTTGTAGCCAAAACTACTGCACGTGCGCGTTCCTTTGCATCTTCTGCTTTGAAAATTCCAGAGCCAACAAATATTCCATCACAGCCAAGTGACATAAGATACGCTGCATCTGCTGGTGTCGATATACCCCCCGCTGCAAAGTTTACAACAGGCAGTCTTCCAATTCTTGCAGTCTCTTCTACCAGATCATATGAAACTTTGAACTCTCTTGCCATCTTTACCAAGTCTTGGTTGTCTTTGGAATCATAAATTGACTTTATTGTTCGAAGCTCGTCGTTTAGTTTTTTGATATGGATTACAGCTTCGGCAACATTTCCTGTACCAGGCTCACCTTTTGTTCTAATCATTGCAGCGCCTTCCTCTACTCTTCGCAAGGCCTCCGCCAAGGAGCGTGCTCCATTTACAAAGGGTGTTGTAAAGTCCCATTTCCAAATGTGGTGGTTTTCATCAGCAGGAGTTAGGACTTCGGATTCGTCAATCATGTCAACGTCAGCTTCTTCTAAGACTTTGGCCTCATAGACATGTCCTATCCTGCATTTTGCCATGACAGGAATTGTTACAGCATCCATGATATCTTGAATTACTCTAATGCTTGCTGTTCTTGCAACTCCTCCTGCCTTTCTAACATCTGATGGCAGTTTATCCAAGACCATGACAGATACTGCACCTGCCTCTTCTGCAATTTGTGCTTGCTCTACTGTTGTAACATCCATTACCACACCATTTTTGAGCATGTGTGCAAAACCACGTTTTAGGGTAGATGTACCTCGTGAGATTGGTTTTGATTCTAAATTCTCATGTACTACTCCCTTTGCATTTGGTATATCGCCAGAAAGTGGAATCATACTGTAAAAGCATTGAATCGATATTTATTCTATAGTAAAGATGTATCATAATCAAGATAAAAGATGAAACCAAAACATGTTGAGATTCTCAAGTTAAACAAAAATCTCATAATTGGCGCAATTGTTGGAATTACAATTTCAGCAAGTTCTGCACAATTATTTGCTCAAGAAGAGGATTATCTGCTTACCACATATACTGTGATTATAGAGTATGCAGGATTTTTTTCTACGCTTTTTGTATTATTTTATCTTGATAATCGAAAAAATAAAGCGACGTTTAGAGCTGATCTGATCAAGTTTTTTTCTTCTGTTGGGATAAGCGAAGTCATTTATGTTATAGTGAGATGGGGTTTAGGATACTATCTGCTGACGTTGGATTATGATCCAAGTCTTGCAACACTTGTCTCACAGCTAGTAGGATGGGCAATCTTTATGATTGCTGTAAATATAGTTGCAAAGATGTTAAGGCTGTACAAAAACTAGTTGCTGTTTTGTAGATCACTAATTATTTGATCTAGTTCTAATTCTACCATAGTTATAATTGGCGGAATAAACTGGCTGGTAGCATTTTGTTCTGGCCAGTGAATCTGTCTTGTTTGTCCATTTAGTGTTACTTTGAGTGAGGATTTTGTGTACTCGCTAATATCCTCTCCAATCTCAAATGACTCTGACGGTATAGCCATAAAGCCGGTCTCTTTGATTAGCGCAGTTAGTTTTCGTACCTTTTCTTCATCTATAGTTGAGCGCTGATCTGGTTTTGGATTTCCTTTGTCTATTACACTATAGCGAACTGTTCCATCATCTTTTATGACAAGAATTTCTGTTTTTTGTGATTGAGTCTCTTCAGTCACACCAAATGAAATTTTTTGCAGCTGATGTTTTGTATATTCTAGTTCGATTTGGTCAGTTGGAACAACTGCACTAAATGGTATGTCAGGTT
>JAUYOQ010000156.1 GCA_030697975.1 Nitrosopumilaceae archaeon
CTTGCGCCAACACGAGTTTTAGCAAATCAACATTATGAATATTTAAAAAATAATCTTACAATAGAGGACATTTCACTTGTTACAGGCGAAGATACTATAACAAAACGCAAAAAAAACTGGGAAAATAGTATTGTTTGTGCAACCCCTGAAATAACAAAAAATGATTTAGATAGACAAATTGTATCACAAACTCAATTTAATCTTGTAATCTTTGATGAGGCTCATAGAACTGTTGGTGACTATGCATATTCTGGAATCGCACAAAGATTTGCACATACAAATGCGCGGATATTGGCAATGACTGCTACCTTGCCAAGCGAAAAAGAAAAAGCAAGGGAAATCATAAAAACACTTTGCATTGCAAACATCGCACAAAGAAATGAATCAAGTCCTGATGTAGCGCCATACATCCAACAAACAACTACGCAATGGATCACTGTTGAGCTTCCTCCCGCAATGAAAGAAATTCAAAGCTATATCAAAAAAGCACTTGATCAAAGATATGCCGAACTAAAAAGAAACGGAATTCATGTTTCAGATAATAAATCACTTTCGCAACTTTTACGAGTTAGAGATTATGTTCTAAAACAAAACCGTAAATCCGCAAAGCCGCTTTTTACTGCGATTAGAATTCATTATGCATTAAACATTCTTGAATCACATGGTGTAACCTCTTTTCTTCGTTTCTGTGAGAGAACACGAGAAAAAAAAGGAGTTGGAATACGTGATCTATTTGAAGCAGATGAAAACTTTATGCGTGCCATATCACTTGCAAAGAACGCACAAAAGCTTGGAATTGAACACAGCAAAATAGTCAAATTAAAAGAAATTATACAATCTGTGACAGGCAAGGCACTTGTCTTTACAAGTTATCGTGATTCAGTTGAAATATTGCATCAAAAACTAACCGAAATGGGAATTTCTGCTGGATTTTTGATTGGTAAGGCAGGTAAAACTGGCCTCAAACAAAAAAAACAGATTGAAACTGTAAGAAAGTTTCGTGATGGTGAATACAAGGTCTTGATTGCAACCCGAGTTGGAGAAGAAGGTCTTGACATTTCTGAAGTTAATCTAGTTGTGTTTTACGATAATGTTCCAAGCTCGATAAGATACATACAAAGAAAAGGAAGGACTGGCAGAAAAGATAGCGGAAAATTAATTGTGTTAATAGCTAAAGATACTATAGATGAAACATATTATTGGATTGGAAAACGAAAGATAAGTGCAGCACAAGGAATGGGGGACAAAATATCTAAAGAATTACACTTACAAGAGTCTCCATCTGTTCTTGATGCATATTTCTAGCCTAGTCGCTTGATTATATGATACCCAAATTCTGTTTTAACAGGCTCTGAAATACTTCCAACCTGTAGTTTGAAGGCAGCTTCTTCAAATGGTTTTACCATTACGCCTCGTCCAAAATAACCAAGATCCCCATCTCGTTTTGCACTGCCCAAATCAATTGAAAGTTCGCGTGCCAGCTTGCCAAACTTTTCTCCTTTTTTTAACTGCTCTAAGATGGCAAAAGATTCACTCTGTTTTTTTACTAGAATATGTGAACATTTTATTTTATTCATAATTAAGATGCAATTATTACACAATATAATAATTTTAAACCTTAGACATTCGTCTTTTATTTCGATAAAAAG
>JAUYOQ010000201.1 GCA_030697975.1 Nitrosopumilaceae archaeon
TTTGGCAGAATTAGAGTCAAGCTCTTTTGAGACGGCTATTGTAACTATGCTGATTCCCTTTGTAATAGTAGAGAGTTTTTCAGCTGTTAATTTTAAAAATAAGGATTCGGTTCGTGACGGGATTATAGTTGCAGTTGTTGGGGCGGGGCCTGTTCCGATTGAGGCAACCATGGCTCCAATTTTTTTTGAACCCTCTGTAACTGAAACAAAATTCCCATTATCGAACTTTAGCATTTGTACCAAAAACGTTCGTTTGTCTACATCCACAGTTTTGCTTACAAAACCTGATGCAGACATTAATGAAAAACGATAAGCTTATGCCTTTATTGCTATCGTTTCTGCTTGTGCGTCAGCTTCAACGCGAGCACGAAGCTTTGCCTTGTACTTGAGATTTCGTGGTTTGGTTCTCAGTCTGTATCCACAGCATGGACACCAGAGTCCTTCCCATTTGATGAATATCTCACATATCTGGCATCGTCTTTGGCCTGATGCATAGCGACCGGTTCCGACCGGCTTTTGTGCTTTGTATCTGGAACAAATTCCTTTACATGTCATTTCAATTCATTTCCTCGGGATCTTATTATAGGATTCATATCTATTTAAGGATGGATCGGAAATTTCTATATGTTTTATTTTGATTTATTGAAAAAATTTTATTGATTTATATTGATCAACGAATCTTTTTGACAAAAACTCGAAAACTGATATAAATATCTACCTGATTTTGCGAATATCGTATTTTAACTGTTTAGGCACAAAACCCTGGAAAGTTGTTTAAAAATATGATCATTTTGGGCGGTGTTTACTTGATGGGACATAGCTATAATTCTTCTTCGTGTAAAATGTCGGCTCATGGATGAGTTTTCTTCCTCTGTTTTATCTTTCTATAAATCAAATAACCCGTAGCTGTAATACCATAAAAGAATATGAAATATGTTATTGTTGCAGCAAAATAATATGATGTCTCAAAACAATTATGAAATACATCACATACAAGGAATTGAAAGAAAAACCAAGCTCCTATGAAAAGACAAG
>JAUYOQ010000215.1 GCA_030697975.1 Nitrosopumilaceae archaeon
GAACTCTATTGAAAAAAACGCAAAAATCGTAAACCGATATCTTGTTTCAAAACTAAAAGGAAACCCACATGAGCTGTACAGTGCTGCATCATATCTTATTGTAAGTGGTGGAAAGCGCCTAAGACCATACATGGTTATGAAAAGCTGTGAGATGCTTGGTGGAAAGACAAAGAACGCCATCAATGCAGCTAGTGCAATTGAGATGATCCATAACTTTACGTTAGTTCATGATGATATCATGGATAATGATGAGATACGTCATGGAGTTACTACAGTTCATAAAAAATTTGGAATGCCTATTGCAATTTTAGCTGGCGATGTACTGTTTTCAAAAGCATATCAGGTAGTTTCATCAACAAGTCTACCAAGTAATTCTGTAATTGAGCTCGTATCAAGGCTTGCAAAATCTTGTGTTGATGTGTGTGAGGGCCAGTTATTGGATATCAGTATGGCAAATAGCGAGAAAATACCATCACAATCACAGTATATCAAAATGATAGAAAAAAAAACGGCCGCACTTTTTGAAGTGTCCTGTGCAATGGGCGCTATTTGTGCAAATGCAAAACGAAAAGATGTTTCAAATCTTTCAAGCTTTGGAAAAAACCTAGGCATTGCGTTTCAGATAACTGATGATCTGATTGGGGTTTTAGGTGATCCAAAGGTTACAAAAAAGTCTGTTGGAAATGATCTAAGAGAAGGAAAAAAGTCGCTTCCAATACTTTTGGCAATAAATCGTGCAAAGGGTGAAAACAAGGAAATTATCTTAAAGACGTTTAGTAACTCCTTTGCAACGCAGGACGATATCGAAAAGGCACTCAAGATAATTCGCAGACTAAAAATTGAAAAAACGGTCAGGCGCCAGGCTCAGTCGTACGCACAAAGGGCAAAAAGGTCGCTTCAGTCCTATTCAGGCTCGGCAAAAAAGGACCTTCTCGTACTATTGAGTTTTGTAGTAAAAAGGAGTTTGTAATTTGGATGACGAATTAAAAAGGCTGGTAAGAAAGGTTGCGCTACAAAATGCCTTTGAGCATGACGGACAAACAAGAGAT
Source organism: Nitrosopumilaceae archaeon (assembly GCA_030697975.1). Taxonomy (GTDB): domain Archaea; phylum Thermoproteota; class Nitrososphaeria; order Nitrososphaerales; family Nitrosopumilaceae; genus VHBM01. Next base: position 1,050 of record JAUYOQ010000215.1, read on the forward strand.
AAGATAGTTTTATCAAAAATTCTTGGAACAAAGCCTGAGCTTCGAAACAAGATAAAAGAAATTACTGCAGAAATTTCTGCAATAGTGTCAGATGTAAACAAGATTTCCCTCCAACAACAACAATCTGAAATTGAAAGAAACTTTCCAGAACTATTAGCTGCAAAAGAAAAGATAGAGGAAAGAGCAGGTCTGCCGCCACTAGAAGATGCAGAGAATGGAAAAGTTGTGACACGATTTCCACCAGAGCCAAATGGATATCCCCACATTGGTCATGCAAAGGCAGCAATAATTGATGAAGAGTATGCAAGGATGTATGACGGAAAGCTCATTTTACGATTTGATGACACAAATCCAGAAAACGAGCGCCTAGAATATTATGCAGCAATAAAGGTAGGCCTTGATTGGCTTGGAGTAAAATACGACAAGGTAAAAAACACGTCAGATGATATTGAATTAATTTATCAAAAAGGGCTTGAGCTAATCAACTCTGGTGCTGCATATGTTTGTACATGCAAGCAAGAAGTAATTAGCAAAAACAGACGAGAGATGAAGTCTTGCAAGTGTAGTATATTGGATCAAAACCAAAACAACGATCGATGGAAAAAAATGTTTGACAAGTTCAAGGCAGGCGAGGCAATAGTCAGGTTTCGTGGCAATATGTCATCAGAAAATACTGTAATGCGTGATCCGGTTTTGTTTAGAATACTAGATGGAAAACATCCATTGCTTGGTGATAGATATAGAGTATGGCCAAGCTATGACTTTGCAGTTGCAATAGAAGACAATATCGATGGAGTAACTCATGCGTTTAGAACAAAAGAGTACGAGCTTCGAAATGAGCTATATTACGCAATTCTTGATGCCCTAAAGCTAAGAAAGCCAAAGATGATGGAATTTTCAAGGCTAGAGTTTAAGGGCATGCCTGTCTCAAAGCGGGTTTTAAAGCCTCTAATCGAGTCTGGCAAGGTTTCATGGTATGATGACCCACGCTTGCCTACGCTTGAGGCCCTAAAAAGACGTGGAATAACACCTGAGGCGATTAGAAAGTTTGTCTTGTCTTTAGGATTTACAAAAGCAGACACTCTTGCACCGTTTGATGTTCTAGAGTCATTTAATCGAAAGATAGTTGATGAGCAAAGCACAAGACTGTTTATGGTAAAAAACCCAAAAAAGCTAGTTGTAACAGGCTTGCCTACCTCCACTATTACTATTCCAAATCATCCAACAAAAGATTTGGGAAAACGAAATGTTACAGTTGATGAAAACTTTTACCTTTCCTCTGATGATACAAAGGATCTAAAACCTGAAAGCAAAATCAGGCTGATGGGCATTGGAAATGTGCAAATCAAAACTGTTTCAGATCACTTGACATGCCAATATGCAGGAGATGAATTAGTAGAAGAGATCCCAAAGGTACAGTGGGTCTCACAAAAAAATTTCCAAAAATTAAAAATCCAGATACCAAAGGCGCTTTTTATTGATGATAATTTTAATGAAGACAGTCTAGAGGAAATTGAGGTTTATGTAGAGCCATACTATCTTGAGCTAAAGGAAGGATCAGAGATCCAGTTTGTCAGATTTGGTTACTGCAGAAAGGAATCAGCAAGTTTAGCGATTTTTACACACAGGTGATATTATATGAAGATAGCAAGGCTTGCATATTCAGACAAAGAAACGTATGGTTTTGTAAAAGATGGCAAGATAGCAACAAAGGACCACATCATAATAGAGACTGGAGTTCCCCTCCCACAGACAATAAAGGACTTTCTTTTTGATGGCTGGTTTGATGAAATAAAAGATGGTGTTTCAAAAATTTCCTACAACGAAAGTCTTTCTAACTTTAAGCTGCTTGCACCAATACCAAATCCACCAAAAATTATCTGTCTTGCCTTCAACTATATTGATCATGCAAAGGAGCAAAATTTCACTGCGCCAAATGACCCAGTCATTGTTATAAAACCACGAACTACACTTACTGGTACAAATTCTGATATTGTTTGTCCCTCATTTGTAAAACAGCTTGACTATGAGATCGAGCTTGCGCTAGTCATTGGAAAAGATTGCAAAAACGTGTCTGAATCAGAGGCAAAATATGCAATATTTGGCTATACGATACTAAATGATGTTTCTGCTAGAGACATACAAATGTCAGATAAACAGTATACGCGTGGTAAGGCCTTTGATACATTTGCTCCTTGTGGACCTTGGATTACTACAGCAAACGAGATATCCAATCCTCAAAACCTCAAGATGATAACAAAAGTAAATCAAATCACAAGACAAAACTCGTCAACATCAAAAATGTCACTAAAAATTCCGTCCATTATATCAAAGCTAAGCAAAATCATGACTCTTGAAAAAGGCGACATTATTTCTACTGGAACACCATCGGGTGTTGCCCTAAATAATCCAGATATTGATTTTCTAAGAGA
>JAUYOQ010000161.1 GCA_030697975.1 Nitrosopumilaceae archaeon
GCGAGAAAACCATCTGTAAATTATTGATTAGGGGAGATACTCCAAGCACCATTTCCTTTTAATTCAAGGAGTATATTTTTATGTTTATCTGTCCTCATAATCTTAGTTCCTTGATTAGAACCAGAAGTATATTTCTCATAGTATTTCAAAGCTTGCTCATCTGGAAGTCCATGTGGATTCTCTCCTACAGAAATTATTGTAAATTCAGGACTAATTTTTTGAAGATGTTCAACATAGTATAGCATAAGACTTTAATTTTCGTAAGATTTATATATAAGTTATACTTCTATTTAATTTGAGGTGATTTTTATGTACGTTGCAAAAGGAAATCAATTCTTACATAACATATCTTTAACAGAGCTTGAAAAAAAGTACAATGCTGAGACAAAAGCAAAGGCAAAAATCCGATTACAATGCGCTGTCCTCAGAAAAAAAGGCAAGAGCATTCCTTTTATATCCAGTGTTGTCGGAAAAAGGGAATCAACTGTAAGCGATATTTTGCGACGATTTCCTAGGCGAGGCATAACAGGATGTTATGCTATAAAACAAAAAGGTCAGCCTCCAAAGCTTACATCAGCAGAGCGCTTAAAGTTGAGGAAAGCCTTGAACAAATCTCCTCAAGAGCAAGGACTTCCTTTTATCATTTGGACAACGAAACTTGCAGTGCATTTCATTAAGCAGAATTTCAGAAAAGAAATAGTTGGGAGACATGTGCAGAGAATTATAAAATCATTTGACATGTCTATTCAAAAACCAAGACCTGAACACGTCAAAGCAAATAAAAAATTACAGGCTCAATTTAAAAAAAACTTCGACGGAGAATTAAGAAACTTGTTCAAGCAGGATATGCGGTCTCCTTTCTGGACGAAAGCATCTTCGCACTAGTGCCTTATCTTACAAAGGGCTGGTTTGTTATTGGCTCAAGACCGACAAAAAAGATTCTAAACAATCCACATCAGAAGTTTTGTGTGTTTGGAGCGATGTTTAATGAAAAAATAATTACCAAGCTAAGTAAGAAGATTAATAGTCAGAAATTTCTTGAGTTCATAAAAAGACTGTATAAGAAATACAATAAGATATGCATTATCGTCGATAATGCATCGTGGCACTTAACAAAAAAAGTTCTGAATTTTGTGAAATTTGCAAAAATTAAGCTTGTAAGGTTGCTCGCATATTCGCCTGAACTTAATCCTATTGAACAGTATTGGCAGAATGTGAAGAAGTGGCTTGGCACAAGGATTTGGTTTTCAATCAAAGAACTTGAAAAAGAATTGCGGTCAGCTTTCAGAAAAA
>JAUYOQ010000014.1 GCA_030697975.1 Nitrosopumilaceae archaeon
TCTTTTTGATGCCAGGATAAAGCAAATCCAAATCATAGCAACAGATCCTATGATTCAGGAACAAGTAGATGATCTAAACAATACATCAGAAGATGAAGACCAGACTAAAATTAACGAAAGTAGAAGAGACTTTCTAATCGAAATTCAGGCATTTCAGGAGCTAGTTGGGTATTCAATTGGCTTTGAGGACGTAAAGATACTTGGAAAGCAAGGCCAGGCTTATTTTTCGCTAGCACAAATCTCAAACGAGGACTTTTCACAAGACCAATACTTTCTCCTAGGATTAGAAAAGTCATTTGTAGACTTTGAGCCTGTTGATGAAAACCAAAAAAGAATGATTGTTGTAACTCCGATTTTTGCAAAAGATGATAATCACAGCTCAGAACCAATTGGTGTTATAATTGCTAAAATGCGAACAAAAACAATGGATGACATACTGCTTAACAGAAGTGGCCTTGGAAAAACAGGTGAAGTCTATGTTGTAAACGACGAGTATACTCTGATCTCAGAATCAAGATTTTTAAAAAACACAGAATTCAATCAAAAAGTTGACACACCTCCTGTAAGAAAATGCTTTGAGGAAGAAAAAGAAATGCTTGATTTTTATCCTGATTATAGAGGCGTCAAAATTTTTGGTTCATCATATTGTGCCAAAGATTTGGGCTTTGTGTTGCTTGCAGAAATTGACGAGTCAGAAACCATAGAGCCAATACTGATTCTACAAGATAGAATATTTCTGACAGGGCTTGTAATTACGATGGCAATGGGCGTGATTACATTTTTCCTATCAAAGTCAATCTCATATCCACTGGTAAAACTGCAAAAGGCAGCACAAGAAATTGCAAAAGGAAACTTTGATGTTAGAACCAACATAAAAACAAGTGATGAGATAGGTCAGCTTTCAGCTTCGTTTGACTCTATGGCAAAAAGACTACAAGAATCTGCCATGGCAATTAACCTTAGAGAAGAAATAATCAAAGAACAAGAAGACATGCTTTTGCAATTTTCCAAAC
>JAUYOQ010000243.1 GCA_030697975.1 Nitrosopumilaceae archaeon
GTGGCAGGTGCCTCTGCTATCACATCACTTGCTATTCTTGGAACAAAGGTGTTATGGAAGATTCCTTTAGGCAGAGCGTGGTTTCTTTTGATGATCGGGATCATGCTAGGTACGATCGGTGATGTATGGTACCAGTACCTGGAAATATCAGAAAGCTTCGATACTTCACACGTAGTAAACCTGTTTTGGTATGCAAGCTACTGGGTGATCGTCTATTCACTTTACAAACATGGAAAAATTTTTTGATCGACCTTGTTTAATTTGTTTGAGTAATGGTCTACACTTGTTATGTCAGACCCTTTTTCAGGCATCGAGTCGTTTCCAATATTGGAAATGGATTATTTTGGTCTGACTGAAAACCAACTCAATAAACTTCCTCCAAAACAAAGACTGGAAGAAATGATCAAAATAATCAAGCATAGTGATGACGAATCCCAGCGATGGGATAGCATATGTTTGTGTGGTGAATTGTATCATGTTTTAGATCGAGTCGATCATGATTTGTCAAATGTTGATTCATTACAAATGAAAACCCATATCAAAGACTTGTTTAGGTGGGTTTTAAAAAACGAGAAAAATGGTGTAGTGCTCCATGAAGTGTGCTACCATATTGCGGCAAGGAACATTCGTGAACTGATTCCAGATTTGGTAACGTGTGGTGTTTGTAGTGATTCTATCCTAGGCAGACATGAGGCAATCGAGTCTTTGGGCCTGATGAATGCCCAAGAGGTAATGGACGAGATAAAACGTGCTTTAGATGATCCAGTTCAGGATGTTCGTGAAACGGCACAATTTGTACTAAAGAGATTAAAGCGTTATAGAAATGAAGCCTATGAAGGACTCCAAATCATATAGCCTTCTAAATGGCACTAGTAACAAAAAACACCTTAAATCGAATAATTAATCTAGAAAATAAAAAACTCACTCCAAAAAAAGCAAAATGGTTTGGAATTATTTTAGCTATTTTGGCAGCAGTATTTGCTGGAACCATAAACGTAGTTGGAAAAACACTCGTTGATCCTCAAAACACTGACATAGAATCACTCAATCCAATTAATCTTGCACTTGTTGTTGGCTTGATAGCAGGACTATTTTTTACTCCACTTGCAAAAAACCAAACATCACCAAGAAAAATTGATAAAAAGACACTGATTTTTATTTTACTTCTTGGGGTTTCAGAAGTAGCTGCTACTACAACTAACTTTTTTGGTCTTGCCCATACTACTGCTACAAACGCCTCCATTCTAAGTAACACAGAGTTTATCTTTGCAATTCTTATTGCTATTATGATTTTTCATGAAAGATTACATAAAAAAGAATACTTGCCACTTGCAATGATACTTGGAGGAGCTATAGTCATTCCATTGAGTCTTGATCTGCAAGAAAATAATTTCAGCTTAGATAAAATAGTTTTTGGAGATTTTCTAATTTTGCTTGCAGCTTTGTTTTATGCAATTGATATTAGTATTGCAAGATTTGTAAGTAGGAGAGCTCCTGTAGCCAGAATATCACAGATATCGGCATTTGCTGGAGTTCCTTTTGCATTATTATTAATTTTAATTTTTCAGGTTCCCTTCGATATTCAAGTACCACATATTCCAAGTATTTTGTTTATGGGTATTTTTGTAACAGGTCTTGGATACTATTTTTTCGTTCTTGCTTTACGTTTTCTTGGCGCAATTAGAACAATTTTGATTTACTCGACAACTACAGTATTTGGAGTTATGTTTGCAGGCATCTTTCTTGGAGAACAAATTACATTATTTGACGTATCTGCTTTGGGAATTGTGATTTTTGGCGTATATTTGCTTAGAAGTAGATTAGCAAAAATGGAAGAATAAAAACAGTGCCTTTACTGTTTAACACTATGTATATTTTGACACAACTGCAACAAGTTTTTCTTATCTAATTGATTTTTCTAAACCTCGACAAATTAGTGCAAATATATCTAAATGTTCATGACCGTTCACGCGTACGGTAGATCCTTTCTTTTGACAGTAAGGGTTCAAACACTCCCGCAGGCTTTCCAATGATTGTTTCGGCC
>JAUYOQ010000167.1 GCA_030697975.1 Nitrosopumilaceae archaeon
GCTAGAAAACTTTGAACTTTTTATCTCACCTATTGGACCAAATGGTGCGCTTTCGCCATCAATTGATGTTACAGGAATCGTATTTTTGTGAAATTCAATGTTTGATTCAATTGGGCGCGATGACATGGCGACTTGTTGCAGGTCCTCGATGTATCGCCCCTGAGGGTCAGCTACGGACATTTTTTTTATCCCACGGATAAGGTTTAGTCGAAAATTTACAATTTCTTCTAGAGTTTTTCCAGACCACTTTTCAGGAATATCAAGCAGACTGGTATCTCCATGAATTGGCGGTACCATTGGACCGACAAACACCTTTGGATAGTTGTAAGATCCTACAAAGACAGATGGTGGACTAGAACCGCTTACTGCATTAGATGAAAACAGATTTGCATATCTTGACAGATACTCTTTCCAGTTTGATTCTATTGATTCACGGATTTCACGTGCAGTACGAGTCATGAGATGATAAAGGATTCATTTTCTATTAACTTGACTGAAAATAAAGTTTGACTGTGTGTCAATACGAGATGTTTAAAATTGAAAAACAATAATGAAAAGTATGACAATTGAAAGAATAGTGTCTTTTCTTCCTAGTGCAACAGAGCTGCTTTATGAGCTGGGCGTAAAAGACAGAATTTTTGGCGTCACTCATGAGTGTCTGTATCCAGAAGACGCAAAGTCAAAGCCTCGCGTGATAACATCTGTTTTGAATCCAGATGTTCTCAACAGCAAAGAAATTGATGATAAAATCATAGAGCTGATGCGAAACGGCCAAGATATTTTCATGCTTGATGAAAAAAATCTCATAAATGCAAAGCCTGATCTTATAGTATCTCAGGAAATTTGTGAAGTGTGTTCTGCGTATACCAATCAGGTAAACAAAGCCCTCAGTATCTTGGATAAAAAACCACAAGTCCATGCGTTAAATCCAAGTGATCTACAAGGTATTCTTTCTAGCATTGATGAACTTGCAAAAAAGGTTGGAAAGGAAGAGCAAGGCACAGTCTTGCGCAAATCACTTGAAAAAAGAATAGAGTACATCAAGTCCAAGAAATTTGAAAAAAGGCCGCGAGTTTTATGCATAGAGTGGGTTGAACCATTTTTTACTTCAGGTCACTGGATTCCAGAAATGGTAGAGCTTGCAGGAGGAAAAAACCTGATTAGTATAAAGGGCGAAAAGTCAAGAAGGATGGCATTTGAGGAAGTCGAAAACGAAAACCCGGAGATAATCATTATGATGCCGTGTGGTTTTGATACAGAGCGAACCATTTCTGAATACAAAAATATTCTTGAAAATAATGACAAGTGGAAAAAACTAGAGGCTGTGAAGACAAACAACGTTTACGCCGTAGATGCAAACTCGTACTTTAGCAAGCCAAGCATTAGAACAATAACAGGCCTTGAGATTTTGGCAAAAATAATTCAGCCGAAAATATTTGGCGAGCTTGACATTCCTCAAAATTCATTTAAGCAAATCTAGCTCTTAATTTTGCATTCAAATGAAAGCGATTTTGTTGTAGTGTAATA
>JAUYOQ010000301.1 GCA_030697975.1 Nitrosopumilaceae archaeon
TGGTGGTGTTCTTTCAATAAGATCTTTTACTGCAGTAATGATATCCATTCCCAAAACCGCTAAATTTCGGCCTACGTATTTTGCATCTTTAACAATCTCTTGTTTGCTTTCTTCTTTTGCTATTGCTTTGAATATGCCTTCTAAACCTAATCCGCTTGCTGATAGAGTTGCCATGTATCCTATGTAATAGGGAAGTTCAACAGAAATTCTACTTGTTCTTGATTTAATGTTAAAATTTGGATAGATTGACATAAAAGCAAAAAGACCTTGAGATAATCCTGCTCCCAAAATTACTGGAAACAAAATCCCAAATTCTGGAGGCTGCATCTTGAATAAAATAGAAATCACCGTACCTACAACCAGACCAATAATTCCGCCTATCATGCTTAACAAAACTAATGCGCATACATATGCCTCATAAACAACCGGCATACCCGATTTTTTTAATTTTGGTTGTAGGCTGATTAACCTTGGAAAAAGAAAACCTACTCTTTTTGCTAAAAGACGGTAAGCAATAGCATAAAATGATGACATTTCTTTTTTTTGTTCATTTTTTAATCTAGTTTTTTCTTTAAGATCTTCTTTGCTCTCTTCTAGTTTTGCAATTTCTTGTTTTAGTTCTTTTTTATCCATCGTATCTTTACCATCCTTTTTGAATGGCGATTTTATTAAATTCATTTTTTCTACACTAACATCCTTTTTCTCTCATAGAATCTATCAGGATCAGAATAAAATTCCATAATTGTAGAAGATACATCCTTGTATTTTCGTACGTCGTTATTTAGCATCCAGTTTAAGGCAGTCTTTCGTTTGTTTAGCTCATATGAAACCTGGTCAGGGCTTATACCATATCTGTCTGCTATCTTGTCAAACAAAATACTTCTACCAGAAAAAGTATGTTTGTCAGTTGACGGATTCCAATTGAATACATCGTTTAGAAGAATTTCTCCAGTTTTATCATCTAGTCCTGCTATTTCTGAAATTTGAATTATTCTTCGAACAGATTTTCCTTGGATTGTTAGTTTTAACTGTAGAATAATCGCATGAAGAGTATATGCTATCAACACTCTTGGAATATCCATTGGTGCAGAAGTAAGTCTGTTTAATGTTGCCGCTACAGAATCAGCGTGAATTGAGGAGAATCCACCGTGGCCTGTAGCCATTGCCTGAAATAGAGTGTATGCTTCTTTACCTCTAGTCTCTCCTACTATAATTATGTCTGGTCTCTGTCTTAATGCCGCTCTTAAAAGATCAAATTGAGTAATTTCTGCCATAGTACTTCCTGAAAAGCTTTGTCTTGATACAGCTGGAATCCAGTTTTCATGAGGAAGGTTGAGCTCTTGTGTATCCTCGATAGTAACAATTTTTTGTTGTGGTGGAATAAATGAGGAAATAGCATTAAGTGTGGTTGTTTTTCCACTTGCAGTACCTCCTGCAATAAGTGCAGTTGATCTATGCTCAACTAACCACCACAAATATGCTGCAATGTCTGCTGACATTGTTTTGTATTTTATTAGATCAATGATGGACACTGGGTCTTCTCTGAACCTTCTTATTGTGAACGTACTTCCTTTCTTTGTTATTTCCCTTCCAAGTGTTAAGTTGATTCTGTCTCCGCCAGGTAACGATGCATCAACGATTGGTTGTGCCATGGATATATGTTGACCACTAACGTAGGCAATTTTTCTCGCATAATTATCAAGCTCATAATCCGATGTGAAAAAAATGTTTGTTGGCATTGATTCGTATTCTCTGTGCCAAATGTATAATGGAATGTTTGTCCCATCACAGCTGATCTCTTCAATCATTGGATCATGCATTAACGGTTCTATTTTTCCCAAATAAACAAAGTCTCTTATGGCATAATAGATTATTTTTTTCATCGAACCACTAGTAATATCTAATTTGTATTTTTTTATTATGTCAAAAATTTTGTGCTTTAATCTTTGTTCTGCAAGTTTTTTTGTTGAAATGTCATTTAGGTCAACTGTAAGCTCTACCATTAAAATTTGTCGAATAGTTTCAAAACTTTTTCTATCTTTTGCCGTAAATGTTGGTTCTATCACCATGAATCTTTTTCCTCCATGGGCAGTCGGGTCAGTTATTATCCCTGTATAAACAGGATAGTCATCTTGATAATCTAGATGCGATATGGTAATAAACGAACTAAGTGATTGTCCTAATTCTGGAAGTTCAACTGCTTTGGGTTCTGATTTTGTAGTTTTTTCTAGCTTGTTCTCCGCTATACCGTTTTCAGATTTTTGAACATTGTCAACTTCTGTTTTTTTTCCTAATTTTAAACCCCCGCCTATTTTCATTGTTGGTTTTTTAATGTTGAATTTCATTTACTCACACTTTCTGTAATAGGTGGATTTGATTTAAAAAGGCTTGATTTGTCAATTTTTATCTTCATTAGAGTCATTTTGTGATCACCACAGATATAAAGATAACTATCTATCTATTTTTGTTACAAATCAATAAAACATAGATGGAAGTTGGTAAATCACATTTTTCCCATATTCATTTTAGTATCAAGTGAGTCAAGTTCAAGTTTAGCCTGCTTGATACGTGATAAAAGAGCTTCATAATCTGATTGTAGTTCTGAAATTTGCGTTTTCTTTTCTACTAGCTCCCACTTTACAGGCATAAGTTCAGCTATGACACTTTCATATTCTTCCTTTGCTGCCTTGATTTGATCTGAAATTGATTTTAGGCTATTGAGTAATTTCTGCTCCTCATCTTTTTGTTCGTCATTTCTTTTCTTTGTGGCCTTTTCAAGTAAATTTTTTAATCTATCAATTTTGTCTTCATCAGATTTATCATAAGAAATAGTCTTATTATCAACAGAATTTTTTGCTTTGTTAAATATTTTCATCTGTTTTGCACTACTTTTGATATAATTTACTTGCATAGATAAACAATTCTTTCGATACTTTTACAACAACAAGGTCAGTGTTGACTATGAATTTTTTATCATACTCATGTAACTATCATCTCAAAACAACATTTGTTGTAAAATATGACTTGGCATGAATTTATTAAATAACATAATTTAATGGATTTCAGTAACAACATGGATATAATTTTGCCAATTTCACAACCAATAACTGATGAACAACTTAAAAAACTAAAAGAGTATTTCAAAGAAATGCCGCTTGAAATTGTATTGTCTGGTTTAAAATTTGCAAAAAACAGATGGTCAGCTAAAGATGCAGGCGTGCTTAAAGTTGGCAGAAAAAGCATTGTAAAAAAGGAAATTCATCTAGTCACTGCAGAACAAGCACAATGGAGGCTAAAAAACTGGAAAATGATGATTGCAAACTATAGAAG